>NZ_LMQJ01000002.1:0-256950 GCF_001424605.1 Bradyrhizobium sp. Leaf396 | reverse complement strand
CATCTGGTCGCGCTGAGGCCACCAGTCAGCGAACGCGGCGCTCCACCCCGGGGCGCCGCGATCCAGCTAAAGGACGCTCGGGAGTGTCCTCCATCAGATAGCGAAGCAAAGCCTGAGGCTTCGTTTCAAAAGGACAGTTGACGGCTGACCTAAAACGGCTTTCAGGGAGAGATCGTCACGCTCAGCTTGCAGGCCAAGGGCGTCCGCATCGTCGCCGAGCCCAATCGCTCCAACGACAATGCTCCGAGCCACCGCGTCTACGTGCGCCGAGCCGAAATCGGGGCAGCCTGGTCGAAGCGCTCCGAGGAAGGGCGCGACTACCTCTCGCTCAAGCTCGACGACCCCTCCTTCAACTCGCCGATCTACGCCAACCTGTTCGATGACGAAGGCGGCGAAGGTTACACACTGCTCTGGTCGCGGCCGCGAAAGAGCGCCGACTGAGACGCTCAGTCAACCCCGCCCGGCTTCGCCGGGCGGGGTTTCTTTGATGCCGCGAATCGCGAAAACGAGCCACCCGGCGGCTTCAAGTCAGCAATCAGAGTGCAGGACCGCCGCCTGGCGCCGAAAAGTTGGCGCCGTTGCGCGTCGCTCGCCTGCACGAACCAGTGTCGGCGATGCGTTTGACCGGGGTGCTGAAAAAGGGATCCCGGCGATCGGTTCTGTTCGGCATGGCGCTTGCCGCAGAGCGCCGCATAGTTGTTCGACGGATTGACGGCTTTCGCGGTCGGAAAATACGGGCGAATTCCCTCGACGATTGTTGTTCCGGTGTGATTAGTCGTCCGACGCGATCGTGCAGTTTCGACCCGATTGCTTCGCCCGATAGAGCGCCTGGTCACATCGTTCGATGAGGGCCTCGAAGCTCTCGCCGGGTTTGAACTGGGCAACGCCCGCCGAAATCGTCACTTGGCCGATCAGTTCGCCCGTTGCTCGCTTCTTGACGTTCGCGCTCGCAATTCTGGTCCGCACTCGTTCGGCGATCTCCTGCGTGATTGTGAGCGAAGCTCCCGGCAGAATACCGATAAGTTCTTCTCCGCCGTAGCGGGCTGCCAAGTCGCCGTCCCTGATGCCTTCTTGAAGGCACTTTGCGACCAGCCGCAAAACCTGGTCGCCCAATTGATGTCCGTAGGTATCATTGAACTTCTTGAAATGATCCACGTCGATCAGGAACACGCTCAAGGAGTCGCCGCTCTCCATCGCATTGATTTGGGCCGTGCGAAGGAAACTCTCCATTGCCCCGCGATTTGCGAGCCCGGTCAAAGCGTCGGTACGCGACCTGAGTTCCGCCTGCTCAAGTGACTTCCGAAGGTCGCCTAGTTCGCCCGACGCTTCGACGAGCTTCGCTTCCAGCGCCGACGCACGTTCCGTCGCTCTCGTCAATTCGTCGGCCAGCCGCTTCAGGGCAAGTTGCGGGTCATTGGCCGTGCGAAGCGTCCGGCCGACCTCCATCAACTCCTCGGAATGCGCTGCACTGTCGGCGATCGCGCCCGCAACGTCGTTTCGTACATTGACAAGAATTGCGTCGAGCTCGCCGGAAATGGTTTGGGCAACCTCTCCGACTGAACCAGTCGACTTGAGGAAGGTGTTGTAGAGTTCGCGATTGAGAGCCTTATCGAACTTGCGGTCGTTCGAGCGCAGGATATCGATGGTCTTACGCAATGCCGCTGAGCGGCCCAGAACGTAAGCAAACCAGACGGTAAAATTTGGGGGTGTCGCCGGTACCTCCAACTCAGCCATGAGTTGGAGAGCATGTTTGGAGACGGAAGTCGCGTGGTCGGGTTCGAGGTCGTCCAGGCTCTGCATCTGCGATGCGCCTCCCTGTATGCGCCGGATCGGTCACTCCCGAGAGACACGCACGCCGCGCCCCTCCCAGCAATTTTTTCGAGGTCAGAAGGGAATGAAAGAAACCAATTCGATTTCAAGCCACCGGGTGTAGCTCTAGGATGGCCGCCATTTTTCGGCAACACGTTGCCGAGGAATGCCCACAGGCGCAGAGACAGGCTTCGTGCAGAAGATCTTCTGCAACGGCGCGAAGCGGAAATTTAGTTCTTCTCGATCCGCAGCCGATCAATCCGCCGCCTCAGGCGAACCTGGGTCAGACTTGGAGACCAGCCGCAGGACTGTTCGGCATTTGGGGCACTCGAATGATCGGATTTCGTAACCCGGCGTCACTGGCGAGACATCGCGTAGTAGCCTGGTGACGCTGCAGGCGTAGCAAGCGGGAGCCCCAGCCATGGACAGACCCCTTTCGTCGGCGAATACGCACTCACCATCTGCCCGAGCGGTTAACGAGCTTCTAACTTCGGAGACCGTACTGCAACGGGAGGACGTGCGCCGATCGGTCGACAACTGGTCAGGCAGCGGCGCTTTGGCGGGTCGGCTCGGCGGCGCTTCGTGCGAGCAGCACGCGTAACCTCGCCAGGTCGTCTTCGGATGCAACCTCACAACGTGACCCGCCGGCGAACTTGGCCTGATAAAGCGCGGCGTCCGCGGCCCGCAGCAGATCGGCCGCTCTGTTCCCGTGCCCGGGGGCCATCGCGATGCCGATGCTCACGCCGACGCGCGCCCGCGCGCCGCAGCCGAGATCATACGGAACTCCAATCGCCTCGACCAGGTGCCGCCCAAAATTCGCCGCCTGTTCGGCGGAGCAGCCTGCGACGAGCACGACGAATTCGTCACCGCCGAGGCGCGCCGGCAAGTCACCTTCGCGGACCAGGTCACGCAAGCGCTGGGCGACGCTCTGCAGCAGTCGGTCGCCCCCGGCGTGGCCGTGCGTGTCGTTGACCACCTTGAAGTCGTCGAGATCGAGATAGAGCAGCGCCAGCGTCTCGTCGTCGCCGCCCCGTCGTGACAGTCGCTCCTCGATGGCGCCTACGAGTCCCGCTCGATTGGCAAGGCCGGTAAGCTCATCATGTCGGGCGCGCCGATCGTTCTCGCGCTCGGCGCGCATCGTCGCGATCAGCATCCGGTTCAACTTGAAGCAGGCCATGGTCATGGCCGCCAGATACATCGGGATCTGGAAGAAAAGGACCAGCATGAGCGACTGTCCCGCCATCAGGGCGCCCGGAATCGTCGGGCCCAGGCTCAGCACGATCATTGCGCCGCAGAGCCGCGGCGCACTGAAATTGCGAAAGCAGATCCCGCCGACCATCGCTCCGGCGGATACGCAGGCGAGCGTTGCCGCCACCCAGTCACCCGTCGCGAGACTAATCAGCGCCCCGTAGCCGACGCTGCCGCTCCAGGCAATCGAAAGCACCAGGTTGATGTCGGTCGGCGTCGCGTCATGCCTCAGCGCCCGACGACGGGCGACGATCAACACGGCGAGCCGCGTCAGGCAGATCGCAATCTCGAGCGCAAGCCACACGATGAACAACGGCGTCGGCGAGCGCGCGGCAATGGCCGCAGCGACCAGAAGAGTGTTCAGGATGCCGCCGATAAAGACCGGCAGCGTGCCGTACAGATTGCCGATCAGCGCGACCCGAATGTCCTCGGGCACGTCTGCACCGCTGTCGGCGAGCCATCGCGTGACGCGCCAGCGCGGGAGGCTGTAGATTCGCGAATCCGACTGCATCAGGGTGCTCTCGGGTTTCCTGTCGACAAAGTTTTTTGCGGCGACGGTCGCCAAATCAAAAAGACTGAAAAATCAGCACTCGACGATGGTCGCTTCCGGCTTCGATTTCGCTAAACGAGACGCGCCGACTTTAGGCAAATTGCTTGTTTGCTTAAGAAGCGATTGACCTGGCTTCGATGGTCGCAAGACCCTGCGACTCGGCCACACCCGCTCTGGCGGAACTCCCGTAGAGTCACGGAATCCAAAATGCACCGAAAACGTGCTTTCCATTCCCTCAGCACCGGGGCTGGCGTATTTCATCATGATTTATATTTCTCGCCGGTGGGCCGCAGGCCATTGGTCTGCGGCCATTCTGCTGTAGCGCGAGGACCGGTGTTCCGGCCTGTATGCGCACCCCGTGCGGCTGTTCGCCTCCGAGGTGCTGCGGCCCAGCTGGTCCAAGGGCGGCAGGCGCTCTTAGGGCCAAGTCTCGGCCATTTCGTCAGCCTCCGCTTGCCCTTGGTCGAGGCGACGCGAAACCCAAGTTCGGCGGTCGTTGCAAGGCGCTGCCGGAGGTACTAGAATTTCCGGGATTCTATCGACCGTTTAACGCTCTTAAACGCGACGCCGAAGCGATTTCCTAAGGTCAGATTTTCCGCTGGAGATCTCTCATGTTTGATGCCGCTACCACCGCGCTTTTGCGCGCGGTCCTCGACGAGGTCTGTGAGGACGTTTCCCGCCACGAGACGGGCGCCCGTACGCATGTCGCTTCGAAGATTCTGGAAGCTGCCACCAATGGAGACACCACGCCGGGCCGGCTCAAAGAGGTCGGCCGCGAGGCCCTCTCAGGCGTACCGACCATGTGGCGATAGTCGCAAGGGACGGGGATGAACTTCCAGGTCACGGTCCTGAAGGTCCTAGTGAGCTATCCCGGCGGCTTCGCGGGGATGGCGGACCTCAAGCGTGACATGGCGATTCTAGCAACCAGCGGCCCCGATTGGGCCGAGCGTACCAAACGCTTGGCTGCTCGCGTTCCGGATCTGGACATCTTTTCGCAAGGATTGATCGAGCGCCTGAACGGTGGGTGGCGGATCACCGATAAGGGGCGCGCGGTATTGGACGTCATGGAAGCTCGTCATGTAGCTCCGGAGACCGCGACCGCGCCAACTCATGTCGACGCGTCCCATCCCGCGACATCCCCGCCGCCGCGTGCGGTTATGGCGCGTCCGGGTAAGCGCAACCGTCGTCAGCGTCGGCAGGCCGCTCGCGAAAGGGCGCGAGCAAAAGCTTCCTGAGCTGGCTCTCGCGCTGGATCGACCAACGGGAACGACCATCAAGCAATGACTGACAGCCAAGCTGACGACGCGGGCAAGATCATTTTGTGAGGCGATCTCGAAGACACGACCTCCAGATGCCGTGACGGCATGGGCGCGCGATCTCGGTTCTCGGGGCAGGCTCCGGCCGGATGCCTTTGACGGCGTATCGCTCCGCGAGCTCTAACAAAGGCCGCTTGGTGAATGGGTCGACGCGTTCGGCGATGTCGCGCACGCGCTGCGCCAGCCCGCTGGTAAGACTTATGCTCCATAAGGCTAACACCCCACAACAAGAAGTAGTGGCAGTTGACTACAAGGCCGCGATCGAGGTCAGTATACGTGTGCGGGACGGGCGCGATTTTCGCGGCGCACCAGTCGGGCTCTAGAGGCGCTTCGCGACAGATTCGGGAGCCTGCAAGGAAGTGGCGAGAAGATATGCTTACGGGTTTGAGCCAAGGTCCCGTGGCCCCCGGATGCCGAGCGCGAGACCAAGCATGAACAGGCCTGCTCCGAAGGTCGCCACGGCGGCGAACGGCCCAGCCGCAAGTCCAGCTCCGACGACGGCCACGATGAAACCCGCCACCATCAATCGTGCCGCGATGCGCGAATGCTTGATTGGGTCAATTGCCATGCCGCCTCTTCCCGTTGCTCACAAAAGTCGACCAGAGCTCGCTCACTGCGAAGCTGCGATCCCTTGCACAAGCGCAGAGATCTGCTTTCTCAACCTTCGATCCTTGAGCTTCTGATAGGCCTCGAACATCTTAATCGCCGGCTTGTCGAGATCGGCGATGAGGAGTTCAGGCAACCGGTTGGACGAAGTCCTCGGTTTCTCGCCAAGCAGGACCGAGGTTGACACGCCGAAGATTGCCGCAAGCCGTAACAGCCGGGTTGGGCTAAGCTGATTGACGCCTCGTTCATACTTCTGGATTTGTTGAAATGAGACGTCGAGCTCGTCAGCCAGAAATTGCTGGGTAAGCCCGTTATGAAGACGCAAGCCGCGGATCCTGGCCCCAATAGCTGTGTCGATCATTTCCTCATTTGCTCTTTTCATCTCAATATGCCCCAAATGCGGTCGATGTGAACCGAAACCAATGATCTTGAAAATTCTAACGTCACAATGCGACGAGCCCCCTCGACTAGATGCGCATCGCATTCCTTCGCACAATTTCGATCAGCTCTTCTGCCATCAAGAGATATTCTGAGGCGGTCCGAATCTGATCCGTGTCCGATTTTATCGTGTCGGCGCGGCGCAGTTGCAATGCTGCCAGCTCAAGACAAAGAATAATATTGCCGATGTCATGCCGGGCATTCGTCGGCTGATGACGACGGTCGAGGAGCGCTTCCGTCTCGGCATCCCCCGAGGCGGTGTAATTCCTACGGGGAGGTGCCAGACCCAATTGGGGGAATTTTAGGACGTTCGGCATGTTCGTTTTGTCACCACAAGAGGACTGGACGCGCCGTTGAGAGAGCTGCAACACATGTTCTTGATAATGAGGGGCAACCGCAACATGAATTCACAAACGGAATTTTGGCTTCATGTTGCCTGAGCGCACCGTGTTGCCCGCCGATCACCTGTCGCTGTTACTCTCTTGCTGGATGCCTTTGGCATTGCGAGTAAGCTCAGCCTCGACCAGCAGCTCATGGACGAGAATGCGCGCAAGTCGTTCGGGAAGCATGCGATCAAGCGCGGCAGTCCGCTCCATCGTTCCGACGACCGCCACGAGCGTGCCTTCTGTGACGAGATACGCGCATTGGTGCGCTTTGCCGCCATAGACGTACTCGAAACGTACAATGTCGGCTTCGCTAAGCTTCATGATCGCCCTGCGAGGTGCGCTGTTGAAATGGCGCCGGCTCGACCGAGGAATCGGATCGCCAACGTGAGAACATGTTCATCGCTCTGCTCGCGAAAGTTTATCGGCATCATGCTATACGCTTCGACGTGTATTATACGTTAAAGCGTGTGGCGCGAGCGCGTCGCAAATGCATCATCCTGCCGGATGAAGCGGCGAACACCAGCGCACACCAAACGCTTGCTTGCCCGCAATCTGCGCCGTTTGCGGCAGCAGAGATCCTGGTCGCAGCACGATCTTGCCGATGAAGCGAACGTTCGGCAGGCGCTCGTCAGCGCCCTGGAGGTCGCGAAGGCAAATCCGACGCTTGATTCTCTCGACAAAATTGCCGTCGCCCTCAACGTGGGCGTCGCCGATTTGCTCCTTCCTTGAGATGTCGATCTCGGTCGAATTTCCCCCAAGATGGCCTGTCTGCGCCGCTCGGAATGATCGGCATTGCAAGGCAATTTGCTGGCCGGCACCATGGCCACAGAGCGAAAGAGCCCCGAACCTGGGTGTCCGCGGCTCCGCGTCAGCGTCGTAGCTCCCTCCTTGGGCGGGAAGTTCGGCAATGACGCTCGAAGGCTGTGCCATCTGGGGCAGCATTGAGCTAGATCAGGAACCGGTAAGCTTTTCGCGGACGGCGCGACAAACGACCTATCCGGCGGCAGTCGTCGGGAAGGACCGTTGAGCCGCTTCGTCAGGCGTGAACCACTTCGCCCCAGGGAAAAGAAGCAGGTTCCGCGTCGGTTGGATTACGGGCAACCCAGCGGGATTGACGGTGCCTAGCCAGGAATCCGAAGTGCCGCGATCACTGGAAAGCGGTCGATTGGCTGCTCGCCGCAAAAACTTTCCCGGTTGAAGGAGCACGCCGCAGCGCTCCGAAACATTGCGACGGAAGCACCGCGACAGTATGACTTGATCAATGGAAGACGACATTCGCTGCGGTACAACCGCCTACATTCGAGAGATTCTCGATCTCCATCTGATGACGGGCCGCTATTCGACCGTTCTTGTCCAAGAACGTGCGGAGATATTCGAGCGCCGTTCCGGCAACGTGTTCGCGATCCTTGATGAGGTTGCCGCACTGGAGGGGGCGCCGGGTGCGCGCCCAAGTCTTACCAAGCCTCCCGCCATGTTTGTCCGGCCGCCGCTCACCGGGCTTTGGCACAAGCACTACAATCAGGCGTCATTCCTGCATCAAAACGTCTCGAATCACTGGCGAGCGAACGACTTTGCCGTGCATGCCGCAAGGACCATCGGTGAGGCGGCAATTCACGAAGACAAGCTCATCGGCGCGCTGATCCACGAATTTGTCATGGGTGGCTATCGTGAGCGCAGCGAGGCCCGCCGCCTGACGGGTCAGTGGATCGTGTATGCCCGGCAGGACGATGTGAATACGTACCTGACGCTGGGGACGCATGGCGACGATGCTGCGATTCGACAGAGAGTGCTCGGCTGCGCGACCGAGTTCCCGGAGCTCGGCCTGGACGAACGGCGCGTGCCCGCTCGGTAGCCGACTTGGGCGACGCACCAATATTGCCTCACCTTCGAAGAGACAGCCAATGAGCTTGGATTCCCTGACCGCCGCCATCGACCGCTTCTTCCGGTCGTACTTCAGCCACAGCGCAACGCCAGATGAGGATACCCTCCTCAATCTGCTGAATGCGCTGCATGGTCTGAACGACAAACTTCAAAAGGATGTTGGACGAAATCTGTTTGCGTCGAGCAATTTCATCGCGCTCAAAGCACTCAGAAATCTCTTTCATCACCACGTCGAGCTAATCCATGACATCAAGATCATCCCGGTTAGCGATCTTCCGCCAATGACCACCGATTTGCTGGTTATCTGTCTGGTGCCTGCGGACCTGATCGAGCAGGCAGCAACGGAGACCGATCGGAAGTATCGCGAACAGGTCCGATCGGCGTTCGCAGCCTTCAAGAGATTTGGATCGATCGTCAACATTCAGCCCTGCCTGTTCAACGTTGCAGTCAATGTTTTCGAGTTGGTTGCCGAATTGAACGTGACGCCATCCTCGGACGCATATATGGCCTTCGAACAGTCGTATCAGTTCGAGGAGGCAAACGGGCATGATCACCGGGTGAGCGGGGACATCTGGTGCACCGCCGGCTCGGTCACCGAAGTGTTGCAGAAGGTTTTCCGCTAAGCGGCCAGGATGAGGGCCCTGACTTCCCTGGTTGACAACCAGTCTTGATTCACTGGCGTCTGTTCACGCAGTAGCATGTGTCGCTCTCATTCAAATACAACACCAATTCGCTTTTCTTTGCGCCAAACCACTCGACAACGTTGATGCGTGCGCGTTCCAGACAGGAGCAGATTGAACTCCGACGGAATGCCTAGTGGACTTGCCACGTCGAGCGCCGCGCCCGTGTCGGAGATGTTTCGTACGACGCAATCGATGGCGCCGCCATTGAACTCGATGGTGCCGGACTTCAGCACACGCTGGCGCGGTGCTGCGCGCTGGTTGTCCAGAACCTGGAGCGGCACTTCGGGCTGCGGCTTCTCGGACAGCCTTTGTTGGGCGAGCCTTTCGGCGTGCTGGGCCGCAGTCGCAATGTCCTGCTCCGTCAGTGTCGGTCTGATCCTGGCCCATGCAAGCTTGAACCGCACCTGACCGTCCCTGAAATCAATGGCGACTCCCCTGTCGCCGGGCGTGGGATTCTGACCATAGACATTGCATCCCCACCACCAGTGCCGAGTGTGCGGTTGCTTCAGGATTCTTCCTATCGAAAGTCCGCGCCAGACCACTTCATAGTCATTAACCTGGACCTCGCCATCGACAACCATCGGGCGGACCCCGATTGTCTCTGGATCCTCGGACATTCTGAGCAGGCCTCTGACGACGTGATTCCGATTGCGTATTGCAATGGCAACGTCAGCGTCATGTCAACGGAGACCGTCTAGCTTCGGGCATACCCGCACCTCCTCATCAAGAGCGGCGGGAATTAAACTTCCGGCCGGCGACGGACCTTTCGAGCCCTGTCCATATAGGCCAATACGTCCTTGTTGGCCCGCTCTCCATCGGTCAATCGCGGCGACGAACTCGACGTCCGGCGATCGGCCGGGGCATCGATGATGTCCTGAGGCGGTGCCGCACGTCTTTTTTGCCGCAACGGAGCGCCCGGACGGCGGGTTGCTTTTTCAGGCGCCTTCACACGCGGTTGGATCGCTTCGGACTCAAAGCCTTGATGCCGGCGCTGATTGTCCACCCCGGGTTCCTTTTCAGTTCGCGCGCGCCAGACTGTGGACGACAATGTCCCGACGCTAAGGGGCTGGCCTCCTTTACCGCTCACGCCGGCGGCGGTCAGCATGCCGATCATGTCACGCCAGCTCATGCCGCGGCGTTCGGCAGCGTCGAACCACCACAGGTGGCTGGCGACAAGCCGCGACAGCCGTTTCCGTCCCCCGTTAGGCAGGTGGAAGTCCTCGGTCATCGCCTTCAGCCCCGCCTCAAGCTCCTTGTTACTCGGCATGTCGACTTCTCCGCATGTCAGGAAGGATCTAAGTGGCCGAAGGAGCCTCTGCAAGTCTCTGCAAATCGCTGCGAAGCTCTGCGCCGTTATGCGGAATAATGCAGATTTGGAGTGATCACACCTGTGCATTTCCAATGCGGAAAATCAGAACAAGGCTGGCCGTGCGGCTTTCCCAAAGGACGTTCGATGAAACGCTTCGCAAAAGCCTTGCGAGGCTCGGTTTCGATGTCGTGGCGGGTTCGCCCAATGAATACACTGTTTATCTGCACAATGAGATCGAGCGATGGACGGCCGTCGTCAAGAAATCCGAAATCAACGTCGCTCAATAGAATTTGCGGCTTTGGCCAACGCGAGCCTGGATTTTTCTTCCATGCTGATCCGCTTTGTCGACAAGGCCTCTCGCGGTTCCGATAATTCACATGGGCGCTGGTTCTGTGTCGATGGGCCAACCGCCTCATCGCGCGGCGACGGAAATCCAACTGCGCAATCGACGGAATCGCCATCGATATCGGCAAGAACTCGTTACTCGTCATAGGGGATGACCAGCGTGGTGCGATGGTGCTTCGGAAGAGATGGTCGCGTAGCCATGTGAGAACTTGACTTGCCAATCTGTCGCCATGCCTGATCGGCGTAGATGCTTGCGTCGGCGCACATCAGCTCAGCCGCAATCCAGAGGCGCTTGCGCACCTTTTACCGTAAGCGTCGTTCTTAGGCCACAGCTTTGAGGGCTTGAGCGCGGTAGGCCCAAGGCAATAGCTGGTCGATGTCGCGGTTGGGATGACCGCTGACGATCCTGGTCAAGACGTCCGTGAGATAGGCGAGCGGATCGACGTCGTTGATCTTGCAGGTCTCGACCAAGGTTGCGACGATGGCCCAATGTTCGGCGCCCCCGTCGGATCCGGCAAACAGCGCATTCTTCCGACTGAGCTTGATGCCACGGATTGATCGCTCGACCGTGTTGTTGTCGAGTTCGATGCGGCCGTCATCGATAAAGCGCGTTAAGCCTTGCCAGCGCGAGAGGGCGTAGCGGATGGCCTCGGCGAGCTTGATCTTCTGGCTGATGAGAGCCAGCTTGGCGCGCAGCCATACCTCGAAGGCATCGGCCAGTGGTCGGCTCTTCTGCTGCCGCACGAGGCGCCGCTCCTCCGCACTGCGGCCGCGGATCTCCTTCTCGATCGCATAGAATGCGGCGATGTGCTTCAGCGCCTCACTCGCGATCGGAGCGGGGCCGGCTGTCGCGAGTTCGTAGAAGTTGCGCCGCATGTGCACCCAACAGAAGGCGAGCTCGACCCCGCCACGTTCGGCAAGCTTTGGGTAGGCGTTGTAGCCATCGACCTGCAGGACGCCCTTGAAGCCAGCAAGATGGCTGAACAGCCGCTCGGCTTTTCGATCGGGTGCATAGACATAGGCGATGCCGGGCGGATCTAGGCCGCTCCAGGGCCGGTCGTCGGCGGCATAGGCCCAGAGCTGGCCGGTCTTGGTGCGCCCTCGACCGGGATCGAGCACCGGCACCGTGGTCTCGTCGGCGAACAGCTTCGACCTTGCTCTAAGTACCGTGAGAAGGCGCTCGTGCAGCGGGCGCAGATGGAAGGCGGCATGCCCAACCCAGTCCGCCAGCGTTGATCGATCGAGATGGATGCCCTGACGGGCGTAGATCTGGGCTTGCCGGTAGAGCGGCAGATGATCGGCATATTTGGACACCAGAACCTGGGCGACGGTTGCCTCCGTGGGCAGGCCCCCCTCGATCAACCGGGCCGGAGCCTCGGCCTGCAGGACGCCATCTCCGCAGCCTCGGCAGGCGTATTTGGGACGTCGGGTGACGACAACGCGGAACTGCGCCGGCACCATGTCCAGCCGCTCGCTCTTGTCTTCGCCGATCTGGTGCAGTTCGCCCTGGCAGCAGGGGCAGGTCTTGTCGTCGATGTCGACAACGACCTCGATCCGCGGCAGATGCGCCGGCAGTGCTCCGCGATTGACGCGCCGCTTGCGTGCGCGCTCCACTCGGCCTTCAGGGGTTGTCTCGTCCTGACCGGCCTCGGCAGAGGCTGCGACCTGTTGGACGTCCTCGAGGCCCAGCAGCATCTGCTCCTCGGGGAGCGTCTCGGCCTTCCGGCCAAAGCGGTGGCGTTGCAGCTCCTTGATAATCTGACGCAGCCGTTCGCTCTCGTGAAGCGCTGCCAGCAGCATCGCCTTGAGCGTCTCGGGATCGTCAGGAAGGTTATCGCTCACTGGCAAATCAGAGCATATTTGTGCCCGCCTGACGACGCGCTCGATGCCCCTGATTCACTTCGCCGCAGCGCGACCCACAATTATCCGGCTTGCGTCGGGACGATCGTCTCCCGTGCCGCGTGGACACGCCGCCAATCAAGCCCTTCGAGCAGCGCCGACAATTCCGCCGCCGACAAACGCATCACGCCATCCTCGATCTTCGGCCAGCGGAAGACGCCTTCCTCGAGCCGCTTGGCGAACAGGCACAAACCGGTACCATCCCAGAAGATCAGCTTGATACGGTCCGCCCGCTTGGCACGGAACACATAAACAGCGCCCGAGAACGGATCGGCCTGCATGTGCTCGCGCACCAACATAGCAAGCCCCTCCATTCCCTTGCGGAAGTCGACCGGCTTGGTTGCCACCATCACCCGGACAGTTCCGGACGGGCCGATCACCGGCTTGCCTTCAGCGCATGGACGATGGCCGCAATCATCGCCACATCCGCACCTCGGCCCACCCGGATAGTGACACCTTCGGCTTCGATCTCGATGCCTCCGGCATCTGGCTTGGCCTTGCGTCGCGCTGTCTTGCGCTCATGGCCAACAGCCGCGACTGGGGTCATGGCGTCTACCACCGCCGGTACAAACGGCGGATCGTCAGGCATCGGCAACCGGCGTGCTTGCCGGCGCCAGGTGAACACTTGTTGTGGGGTCAGCCCGTGTCGCCGGGCAATCTCGGAAACGACTGCGCCCGGTACCAGCGTCTCCTCGACAATCCGGGCCTTGTCGTCCCTGGAGAACCAACGACGGCGTCCCGTCTCCGTGATCACTTCCAGCTGGCGCGCCGTCACGTCCGACTTAAGCGTATGGTCAAGCATAGACACAAGCCGATCCCTTCAAAGAGATCGTGAAACTCGCCTATCCCATTGGCCGCGAGAAGGTGGGAGCGAAACGACGCTTACCTTTTACCCCCCATAGCTTGCAATCTCACAATCGCAAAACGGCAGCGGTGCCAAGGCGGACTGCACCATCAATATAGCCGGATTTGATTTACGGTAGGCTCAGCTGATCGGTGACGACCAAATCGGCGCACGCGTCAATGCCGTGGAACAGGGGCTTGGCCAGATTAGACGCGAAGACCTTCCATTAAGATTTCGTCGAGTGCCCCGATAAAATGATCGACATTGGGCTTCGAAAACACGATAGGTGGGCGCACCTTCAGCACGTTGGCGTTCGGGCCCGCTGCGCTGATCAGGACGCGCTTGCGGCGCAGGCCGTTCACCAGTTTCGTCGTGGCGTCCGCGTCGGGCGTTTTTCTGGCACGATCGCTCACGATCTCGACGCCGATGAAAAGCCCGGCACCGCGCACGCTGCCGATCGCTTTATGACGCTCCGCCAAACGCTGAAGTTCGGCTTTCAGGTAGGCGCCCACCTTCCTTGCATTCGCGACCAGCCCGTCCCGCGCGATCACCTTGAGCACGGCGTTCGCGGCGGCGCATGAGACGGCGTTGCCTCCGAACGTATTGAAGTAGCGCGCCTTGCGACCAAACTCCTCGACAACCTCGGGCCGTATCACGACGCCCGCGATCGGCTGGCCGTTGCCCATCGGCTTGCCGAGCGTCACCATGTCGGGCGCAACGCCATGACGCATGAAGCCCCACATGGCATCGCCGGTGCGCCCGAAGCCGGGCTGCACCTCGTCGGCGACGAACAAGGCGCCCGCTTCACGGATCACGTCCGCAGCCTGCGCGAGAAAGCCGGGCGGATCGCTGAACACGCCGTCGCTGGAAAAGATCGTGTCGCAGATCATCATGGCCGGCTTGACGCCGTTCGCTTTCAGGTCGGCCAGCGCGCTGCGGACATCGGCGGCAATCGCGGCGCCGAGGTCGGCTTCGCTTCGCCGATAGGCGTCCGGCGCCCGGATCGTACGCACGTGAGCCCCGGTCGGCACGTGAGCCCCCAGCGACGGCGAGAATTGGCTCACCGCATCCGTGATGCCGTGATAGGCGAGATCGGTTACGATCACGCCCGTTCCGCCCGTAAAACTCTTCGCGATCCGGTAGGCGAGGTCGTTGGCCTCGGACCCGGTACAGGTATACATCACGTGGCCGAGATGCTCTGGGAAGCTTGCGAGCAGCTTCTCCGAGTAATCGAGGATGGTTTCGTGCAGATAGCGCGTGTGGGTGTTGAGCGTCGCCCATTGGCGGCTCACGGCCTCGACCACGTCGGGCTGACAATGTCCGAGCGAAGCGACGTTGTTGTAGACATCGAGATAGGCGTTGCCCGCGGGGTCGTAGAGCCACACGCCTTCGCCTCGCACGAGATGCACGGGCTCTTCGTAGAACAGGCGGTAGGCCGGCCCGAGCAGTTTCTCGCGCCGTGCGATCAGTGCCTGTTCTTCCGCCGACACGAGGTCCGACGCACCCGGCACATATGCATTGACCATGCCTGCGTTCGCGATCTTCGTTGTCATCTCGGTTCACTCCATCTGACAGGCCCGGCGCAGCCGGGCAGTGCCCTCCGCACGGCCGATGCGGTTGAGGATTTCGAGCGCGGCAGCCGCGCGCGGCTGATTGCGCAGGATGTAGGTCTTATTGTCCGGATAGAGCGTTGCGCGCCATTCGGTGATGGTCACCGTCATGACTTGGCGCAGCGTGATGAGGTCGAACAGGACGTCGACCTCCTGCGGCTGCAGCGGGTAGACCGAATGGTAGGCCCCAACGAAGCCAGCGGCACGGCCGAACGGATCGTCGTCCACCTCCACCTGGTAGGAGGCCGCGACGGCGACGTCGTTGATCAGGGGCGTTTCCACCATGTCGCCGAAATCGAGCACCCCGGTGACGCGGGCCGGCTCGCTGGGATCGACCAGAACGTTGTGCGGATTGAAGTCGTTGTGCACAACCTGGGCGCGATAGCCGGGCAGGGCCGGCAAGATGGTGGATTCGAAGCGGGAGAGGCCTTCCTCAGCAAGGGCCCTGCGGCGATCGTCGGCGATATGGACGAGATAGGGCCGCAACCGCGCTGCGCCCTTGAGATCCCAAAGAATGTCGTGGGCCGCGGCGGGATGATGGAAGTCCCTGAGCGCGAGACCGATGCTCGCAAGGCAGCTGCCGAGGTTCTCGGCTTGCGCGAGCGACGGCGCGCTTCGGTAGAGCGGCTGGCCGGGCAGATAGGTGAGGAGTCTCACGATGTGCTGAGAGCCAGCCGCGATCCGAATTACGGTCTCGTGTAGCCCTTCGACCGACGCCCAGACCTTCGGCACCGGCAGACCGGGCGCCACGGCTTCGATGTGACGCAGGGCCGAGGTCTGAAAATTGCTGACCGATGAGTCTTCCGCGGAGTTCGTGACCTTCAGCACGAAGGCGCGCCCATCGTCCGCCAGGATATGGAAGTTTCGGTCGCGCTCGCTGGTGAGCAGGTGGGAGTGTCCGGAGATCCCGAACACTCGCCTGACCAGCACCGTGGCCTCGGCCTCGTCGACCGATGGAGCCGTGGTATTGAGAATGGAGGGACGAGCGGCCGGAGCCGACATGGTATTTCCTAACTGATGCCGCCGCGCGGCGGATGTGTGATGTGCGTGTGGCTCAAAGCTCGACCAGGTTCGCCGCCGTGCAGCGGCGATCGAGCGCGCGGCGCAGCTCCTGGGCTTGCGTCAGGCTCACGCGAACGAAGCGGATGGCCTCGTTGGGCCGGACCTGGCCGAGCTTCCAGAACGCTGCGCTGGGAACGGTGAAGGGGTTGATGAATCCGCCCGTGCTCGGTGCGTCGTTGATGAGGATGATCGGCGTCTGTCCGGCGAGGTTGATGGCGCCGAGCGGATAGCCGTGATCGAGGATGTTCGACGAATCCCGTCCATGTTCAGGCCTCTTGTTTCTGGCCTTCTCCGAAAATGTGAATTCCGGACCGGTCAGCCGCATGCCGGTGCGGTTGCTCTTGGCCTGGACGATCCAGTCGGAGGAAAAGAAGCGCTCGATGCTGGCCTCGTCGAGCCAGTCGTCGTTCGGGCCCGCCATGCACTCGACCGGGCGAATACCGGCCGACGCAATCGCCGGCCGCGCCGTCTCCGCGACCTCGCGGATTGTCACCGTCGCGGCCGCCTGGCCCAGCGGAATGGTCTGGCCGGCCTTCAGCGCATAGCCGCCGACCCCGCCGACTCCCGCCATGTGAAAGGTCGCGCGAGAGCCGAGCACCGGCGGTGTGTCGATGCCGCCCGAGAGGGCGACGTAGGTGCGGGCCCCGGTGCGTGCATAGGCAAGCACCAATTCCTGACCAGCCTTTACGCGATAGGTCCGCCACAGCCGGATCGGCTGGCCATCGAGAGTTGGGGTCATGTCGGCGCCGGTGACGGCGATGAAACCGTCGCGACCCAGCTTGAGCGTGGGCCCGAGAAACTGGCATTCAAGAGCTGCAGCATCGCGGTTGTTGCCGACGAGAAGGTTGGCCAGACGAAACGACCAGTCGTCCACGGGGCCTGAGGGCGGGAAACCTTGCTCCCAATAGCCGATCCGTCCCGGCAATTCCTGGACCGACGTCTCCAGGCCGGGCTTGAGCACCTCAAACACGGGCAGCCTCCGCGCTGGTCGAGGCCACCCAGGCACGGTACTTGCCGAGGGAGAATTTCTGGTAACCGACCTCGGGATGCTGATAGCTCCCGTCCTCGACCCTGGCCTCGATGTAATCCCATTCCTCGCGGTCGATCGGGATGAAGCGGACCCGGTCGCCGGCGCGGAATAAAGCGAGATCGTTCTTGAACACCGCGAGCTTCTGCTCGCGATCCCAGATGGGCATCGGGGTCCGTCCGAAGATCTGGTACCCGCCCGGCGTTTGGTCCGGATAGATGCAGGTGATGCCGCCGCCGATGCCGATCGTGCCTTTCGGCGTCCAGGTCCGCGGTGGATTGTATTTCGGCGCGATCAGGTTGTGGGCCGGATCAAGCGGCATCAGCGAGCAAAGACCCGGCCAGAAACCGAGCGCTGCCACCCAATATTCCGTGCCGGAATGGATCCGGACCAGATCGCGGCGTCCGGACAGGCCGTTGAGCTCGCACAGGAAGTCGGGATCGGGCGTCTTTTCCGTGACCTTGGCGCGGTAGTCGTCGACGCATGCCGTGGTCCACGGGTCGAAATATAGCACCGGCACGTAATAGAGGCGGCTGTCGAGCTCGGCATCGTCTCCACCGCCCGCCCCCTGCACCAGGACGCCGATCTCGCGAACCACGTCGTCATAGGCGATGCGGTCCGGGTCGTAAGACACCTGGAACGATGCCATCTCGGGAATCAGCTCTATGATCCCGGGGATTTCGGATTGGCGGATCGCGGCAACCACGTTATGGACGCGGAAGTTGAGCTCGAATCCCATTTCGTCGCCGAGTTCGACCTCGATGTAGCGGTCGCCTCCGGGGAAAAAGCGTGGACGATCATATATCATGAGACGGCAAGGCCATGGCTTCCGGACAGGGATGGATGATATACCATATATCAAATAGCGTCACAATCGCCGCTCATGCGTTGCCGTATTGCATGTCGCAAAAGGCACGCGACGCCTACGTTCCAGGAGCGAAAGCGGAATGCCGAAGATCGAACATCGGACGTTGAATGATCGCGCCTATGAGGAGATCAAAAAAGGCCTGATTTCCGGCGCATTCCGGTCGGGACAGACGCTCGTCATACGAACGCTCGCCGAGACCTACGGCATCTCGACGACGCCGGTGCGCGAGGCGCTGCAACGGCTGGTCGCGGAGCGGCATCTCGAGCTGCTTCCTAACCGCTCCATCGTCGTTCCCATGCTCGACGTCGACCGTTTCGTCGAGCTGTTCCGGATCCGGCGCGAACTGGAGGGGCTCGCGGGGGAGCTCGCCACGCCGCATTTCCGGCCCCAGCACCTGGCCCGCCTGGAAAGCATGGTTGATGCCATGGACAAGACGCTCGCCGGGAGCGGCGGGAGCTACCAGGCTCTGAACCAGCGGTTTCACTTCGCCATCTACGAGCGTGCCAGTTCGCCGCTGCTGATGACCATGATCCAGAACATGTGGAGCCAGGTCGGTCCGTTCTTCAACGAGCTGACCGAGGATGATGCGTTCGTGAGCAAGGCAAACGACCAGCACCGCGCGATCTTTTCCGCGCTGCGGGCCAAAGATTCGGTCGCCGTGCGGCGCCATTTGTCGCTCGATATCTCGGTTGCCGCCGATCATCTGATCCCCAGGTTGAAACGCCTGCAAGCCGATCAACCCTTGTCCATGCGCGCGTAGAGCAGCCAGAACGCGCCGCCCAGGAGCGGCAGCGTGACGACCAGCACGATCGTGGCGAGCGCGAAGATGATCGGCACCCGCGATTGCTGCGAGGCCGCCATCGTCCAGTTGTAGATCGGCATCGTGGTTTCCGTGCCGCGCAGGAAGATCGTGCGCAGCACCTCATTGAACGAGAGCAGAAATCCGAACAGGCCCGCCCCGATGATCGCCGGCCGCAGCAGCGGGAATTCGATGCGCCAGAAGGTCTGCCAGCGCGAGGCACCCAGATCGGCCGAAGCCTCGACCAGCCGGTGATCGAACCGTGTCGTCAGAACCAGGATGATCAGGAGCGCGAACGGGAAGGCCCAGATGAAATGACCGAGGAAGATCGTGCTGAAGCCGAGCTTGACGCCGAGCATCGCGCGAAACACGATAAACAAGGCCGCTCCCATCGACATGCCCGGCACGAACAACGGCAGCACGCAAAGCAGCAGCGCCGTTCCGGGACGCCGGATCGAGGGAAGCGCGCGGCCAACCAGCGTGGCCACCACGGCACAGGCGAGGCCGACCAGCAGTGCAAGGACGAGGCTCGCCTCGAACGGTCCGACCCAGCGGGTGTCGCTGAACAGCGCCCGGTAGTGTTCGAGCGTGAGCGGGAGCGGGACGCCCGAGAGCGGACGTTCGCTCACCGACATCAGCGCGAGCCACACCAACGGAAAGTAGATCAGGAACAGAAGGATCAGTCCCGCCCATTTGGCGAGAGAGGACCATCCGCGCCAATAGCTCCAGTCGGAGGACCGGGAGCGGATTGTCTCAGCAGGCCGTGCAAGCGCGTCCACCGACACGGGCTTAGGACCTCATGACCCGGAAGGTCGACATGGCGTCGCCGAAGCGGCGCGCCACCAGCAGCAGGATGACGAGGAGGGCCGCGAGCAGCAGG
This sequence comes from Bradyrhizobium sp. Leaf396, assembly GCF_001424605.1. Classification (NCBI taxonomy): domain Bacteria; kingdom Pseudomonadati; phylum Pseudomonadota; class Alphaproteobacteria; order Hyphomicrobiales; family Nitrobacteraceae; genus Bradyrhizobium; species Bradyrhizobium sp. Leaf396. Next base: position 237,390 of record NZ_LMQJ01000002.1, on the reverse strand, counting down.
ATCACGAAAGTCGACAGCGCCGCGACCACCGGATAGCGGAGCGAGGTGTAGGCGCTCTCGACGGAATTGCTCAAGAGATTCACGAAGCCGCCCCCCAGCATGGCCGGCTCGATCCACGCGGCAAGCACCGGCCCGAGCGTCAGCAGCATGCCGGCCATGACGCCCGGCATGGCGAGCGGAATGATCACGCGCACGAGCGTCTGGGCGGGCGTGGCGCCGAGGTCCGCACTCGCCTGCAGGAGCGAGTCATCGATGATGGACAGCGCAAGATAGATCGGCAGGACCATGGTTGGGAAGGAGGCGATGATCAGCCCGAAATGGACTGACCATTCGGTGTAGAGCATCCAGCTCAACGGCGCCTGGATGATGTGCAGGTCGAGCAGCGTCGTGTTGATGGTCCCGTGTTGGTCGAAGATCGCCCGCCAGATGATTGTGCGCGAGGACAGATCGAGGAAGAACGGGATGGTCAGGAGCGCGATCACGATCGCCTTGGTGCCCTTGCTGGCGCTGCCCTTGGCGAGCCAGAGCGCGAACGGAAAGGCGATCACGAGATCGATCGCCGTCACCGTGAGCGCAATCCGCAAAGTGCGCAGAGCGACCTCCAGACGGCCGGATTGAAAGATCGAGATCCAGGTCGTGAACGACGGACGATAGACCGTCGCATAGAACTGGGTGTCGAAGAAACTGTAGGCGAACAGCACCAGCAGCGGCAAAACCACGATCGCACACCAGACGGTCAGGAACGTTGGCACGATACAGGTGTCCGATGAGACCGCGGGTGTCCATCGCGAAGGCGCAGGGGTTGTCGAAGCGTTGGCCAAGCCGAAGACCTTGATCATGTCGTTTGCCGATGGTGCGGCACGTCAGAGAAAAGTTGAACTGCCGCGAGCCCCGGGCAGGTGCCGGGGCTCCGGAGCGCGCGTCTATGAGCTTAGGCGTTGAGGAAGCGCTGCCATTCTTCCTCGATGTCGTTCGAATGGCTCGGCGTGGTCGTGGAGACAAACGGCTTCGAGAACTTGCGGGCCACCTTCTTCTCGGTTGCCTTCAACCCGTCGATATCGGCCTGCGCCCAGCCCTTCTCCTCGGCATATTTGACGCCGAGATCCATGTTGGGGCCGGCGTAGCCGCGATCGCGCGCCTGCAGCGCCCGATATTCGCCGTCCATGAAATAGTTCAGCACCTTGTAGATGTTCGTCAGGTTGCCCCGCTTGGCGGCCTGGCTCGCCACGTAGGCGCCGTGCCCCCACTTGAAATAGCCTTCCTTGGTGTAGGCGTAGCGCGTCGTGCCGTCGCCGAGCGTCTTGTTGGCGTCGCGGACCGCCGGCTCCCAGCAATTGATGACGTCGACGTCCTTGTTGGTGAGGAGCTGAACCTGCTCCTCGAACGCGTTGTGCAGGGTGCGGAACTGTCCGGCGCGCTTGCGCTCGATCAGGAAATTCACCACGGCCTTGGCTTCCGGCCCGGTCATGTCCGAAACGTCGGCGATCTTCTCCTTGCCGATGCTCGTGAGATAGAGCCCGGCCGGGCCGATCGAGTAGGTCCAGGTCTGGTCATAGGCGACGCGGCCGCGGGTCTTCTCGCTGTCGAACATCAGCGACCAGGAGAGCTCGTCATTGCCGTCGGGGTTGGCTCCGACCTTGCCGGGAAAATAGCCGAAGCTGTCGGCGTTGCCGATCACCGGGACGCCGTATTGAACGCCGTCCTTGCCCATCACGACGGCCGAGCGCTTCCATTCGTCCGAGGTGCGCGACCAGAGCTTCAGCTCCGGGTTGGACTCGTCGATCTTCAAGTAGAGGCCCTGCGGGCCGCAGACGTTCTGGGTGCCGGATTCGAAGATGAAGATGTCGGTCTTGTCGCCGAGCTGCGAGGCCACGATGTCCCGCAGGAAGACGCCGACCGAGTTGTTCGTGCCGACGAAATCCATGGTGACGCCGATCGACTTGGTCATGATCGACCAGTCCTTGAGCTGCGCCGTGGTCACGCCGTAACCCGTCACCTTGGCGTCGGCGGCAAGCGCCGTCCCTGTGGCGACCGTCTGGCCGAGGGCAGCCGTGCCGGCGAGCATCGCCATGTTCCTCATCAGGTCACGGCGGGACAATTCAAACTGCGACGTAATCGAAAACTTGTCGGCCATTGGTACTCTCCATTGTTCGGCCCGGCTCACGCGGGCACTACCACGCAATCTTCTGTTCGCCATGTCACCGCCGCGGCCTGTGCGGGCCCCTCGCGATTCCAGCTCCGGACTTTGATGCGGCCCGCGGCGGTCTCGACGGAATGATCGAGATACTTGCCGCGATAGAGCTGTTCGTTGCCGTGGCACGGCAGACTATTGAGATCGCCGGCTGCCGGCGGCTCGCGGTTCGCAAGCGCGATCCGTTCGGCGCGCACGGCAAGCGCAGCGGATTGCCCTGCCTGCGGCGGCTCTCGCCCGCTCCATGCCCCGACGATCCGGACGCCGCCGGCAACGGCGAGCGCAACCTCCTTGCCCCGCACCTCCTCGACCGTGCCGGCCAGGAGGTTCTCGAAGCCCATGAACTCGGCGACGAAGCGGCTGACCGGGTGGTCGAACAGATCGACCGGGGCGCCGCTCTGCTCGATGCGTCCGCGTCGCATCAGCACGATGCGGTCGCTCATGGTCAGCGCCTCTTCCTGGCTGTGGGTGATGTAGACGAAGGTCATGCCGAGCTGGCGGCGGAGCTCGACGAGCTCGCTCTGCATGTCGAGACGCAGCCGCTCGTCCAGCGCGCCTAGGGGTTCGTCGAGCAGCAGGATCGCGGGTTTGGTCACGAGCGAGCGGGCAAGTGCTGCGCGCTGCTTTTGCCCGCCGGACAGCTGGCTCAGCCGCCTGTCCTCCATTCCGGACAGGCGTACGGTTTCGAGGGCCTTGGTCGCGGCTTTGCGCGCTTCCGCCGCCGGCACGCCGCGGACACTCAGGCCATAGGCCACGTTCTCTCCTACCGACATGTGCGGGAAGAGGGCGTAGTTCTGGAACACGGTCGTGCAGTTGCGCTTCTGCGCCGGGAGATCGCGGACATCCTGACCGTCGATTGCGAGCCGCTTCACCGCCGTCGGCTGCTCCAGGCCGGCGATCACGCGCAGCATGGTGGTTTTGCCGGACCCGCTTTCGCCCAAAATGGTCAGGAATTCGCCGGCCGCAACGGTCAGCGAGACATGATCGACGGCGATGCTGCTTCCGTATTGGTGCAGCAGATCGACGATCTCGAGCATCGGTCTAGAGGACTGGCCGTTCATCCGATTTAACCCAAGGCGACCGGCTCGAGGAGGGCGACCGGTGCTATATGATATATCATCCATTCACGATTCATACCAATGTTTCACGCGTGAATCATCCCGCCGCTCCGCAGCAGCGTGACCGCTCCCGAGACCGCCCTTTCGAGCACCGACCGGGTGAGGGGAAGCGGGTCCAGAACGGCAGAATCCCCGCTCGAATCGAGGCCCAGTGCCTCGCTAAGGCGTCCCGGACGGGCGCGTGGCGGGATCGGTGTCTCGTTCTGCGCAAGTCCGCGCACGAGTGTCGACAGCCCGGTGGCCATGGCGAAGCTGGCCGCGGCGGCGATCGGACCGGTGCGTTCTGCCTGATCGATGGGCAGGCTGTCGAAATACTGGACAAGCCCGATGCCGCCGCCCGGGAGAACGCCGCCCTCCATGGCCGAGCGTGCGGAGGCAAGCGCGCGCCGCGCCACCTCGACCCGCGTTCGGGTCTCCCGATCGGTCTCGGCTCCGACGTGCAGCCGCGCCCAGACCCCGCGGAATCTTGCGGCGCGGACCTGAAGACGCTCGCGATCGAGCGCCAGGAATTTCTGGCGCTTGGCCTCCGCCAATAGAAGCGCCCGGCGCTGTGCGACGGCGCTCCGATCGGCGCCCGGTTCGGAGAAGACCGCTCGGCCGCTCGCGATGCTGAACCGGGCGCAGCGCCCGAGCACGCCCGGCCGCAGGCGCGCAAGGCTCGTTCCAAACCTGTCGGCGACAAGTGTCGCCCCGGTGGCGATCGCGAGATCCTCGAGGAGGTCGGCCGCGGATGGACCGGCGGCAGCGGGCCGCAGCGCAATGGCACGCAGGCCATTGTCGCTGTGATTGCGCACGAGTGCATGGAGCGCCGGCCCGCTTACGTCGCGCGCCACGACCACTAGGGCCTTCCCGCGGGTCGCAAAGTCTTCGAGCAAGGGGAGGAGCTGCCCGAGATCGTCGATGCGTTCGTCGGCGACAAGAATGAAGGCGGGATCGAGATCGGCGGTTGCGAAGGCTTCCGAAGCCGGTACGGCATCGAACAGGAAACCCTCGCCGATCTCCGGACGAAGTCCGCTCTCGCGGCTCTCGATGATTTCGGCCGCGCCGTCGACCCCAACGCGAGTCAGCATGTCGGCGATGGCATCGGCCACGTCAGGAGCGGCACCGGCACTGGCCGCGACTGCGGCGATCGCGGCAGTGTCCGGCTCCGATTGGCGCTCGGCCTCCGTGCGCTCGAGCGCGGCGGCGAGTTGCGCTCCGAGGCGCTGGAGTGCAGCAGCGAGTTGCTCGGGCTCGATGCCGGCCGCGACAGATTGCGCGCCCTGCACGACCAGTCCGCCCCAGAGCAGGGCGAGGCGCGTCGTGCCGTCACCGAGATCGCGATCCGTCTCATGGAGCATTTCCCGCAACAGCCGCGCCAGCAGGCGCGGTGCGCCGCGCGACTCGGCAAGCGCGCGCACGATGGCGAGCGCCGTCGTCGCCTGCTCCACGGCCCCTCCGGTCTCGATGAGGCAGGCGCGGCCATCGGGCCCGGCAGCCGCGGCCACGGCCCGTAGAACCGGCGTGAGCGACGCAGCATAGTGCGCGAGGGTGTGAGCCCCGCTCTGCATGACGATCAAGCGGTCAAGCTCCTTAAGCCTTCGATCTCACAGATAGTCGCGCACGGCGCCATGGACCGCCTTCGCGACCGCCACGGCGTCGGGCGTGTCGCTGTGCACGCAGATGGATTGGGCGACCACCTTCACGTCCTTTCCGCCCAGGGAGGTGGTGAGCCCCTCTTTCACGGCGCGCAGGACCTTTGCGGCAACGGCTGCGGGATCGACCGCGTGATGATGCTTGGTGATGATCTGCCGTCCCTGGTCGTCGTAGTCGAGGTCGGCGTAGAACTCGCAGGAGAATTCGACGCCGCGTTTGGTGAAGACCTCCGACATCGCACAATCGGAATAGGCAATGACCGGCAGCTTGAAGGCCAGCGCCGCGTCCGCAATGCCGTTGGCGATCGCTTCGTCGCGCTGGGCCATGCCGAACAGCGATCCGTGGGCCTTGATGTGCGACAGCGGCACCCCTTCCGCATCCGCGAAGCTCTTGAGCGCGCCGGTCTGGTAGAGCACCAGCGCGGCAACTTCCTCGCGCGTCATCTTCATCTCGCGGCGGCCGAAGCCCTCCCGGTCGGGCAGGCCGGGATGGGAGCCGACCCTGGTGCCGTGCTTTTTCGCGGCGCGCACCGTCTTCCACATCACGGTCGGATCGGAGGCATGAAAGCCGCAGGCCACGTTGGCATGGGTAACGTAGGGCATGCAGGCCTCGTCGTCACCGAAGCTGTAGATGCCGAATGCCTCGCCCATGTCGCAGTTGATGGTGATCTTCGCCATATCCGATCCTTTCGTCCCATATCCGCGCCGACGCTACACGCAGTGGTGCTTGCTGTCACGCGTGATATATCATATCACAAGACAAAAGGGCGCGCATCCTGCCGGTGGAGAGGCGCCTTCCCTTGCTGATCGAGGAGAGCGATGCCTGTTCACACCGTAGTTTCGCCGCTGCCCGGCACCTTCTATCGCCGTCCATCACCCGACCAGGCCGTGTTCAAGGAGGTCGGCGACACGGTTGCGGCAGGCGACACCATTGGCCTCATCGAGGTGATGAAATCGTTCACCCCGATCACCGCCGAAGCGGCGGGCAAGATCGCGGCCTTCCATACCGAGGACGAGGACGCTGTCATGCCCGGGCAGCCTCTGGCCGATATCGACATCTGATATCCGATGTCTTTGAAGAAGATCCTGGTCGCCAACCGGGGCGAGATCGCGGTCCGCATCATTCGGGCCGCGCGCGCTCTGGGGATCGAGACTGTCCAGGTCCACAGCAAGGCCGACGCCGACATGCTAGCCGTCCGGCTCGCGGACGAGGCCATCGAGATCGGACCGGCCCAGGCCGCGAAATCCTACCTCAATGTCGAAGCGGTGCTGAAGGCGGCGCGCGAGAGCGGCGCCGACGCAATCCACCCCGGCTACGGCTTCCTGTCGGAGAACGCCGGCTTCGCCGAGGCCATCGAAGCCGCGGGCCTCGTCTTCATCGGTCCGACCGCTGCGACCATTCGCACCATGGGCGACAAGGCGGCCGCCAAGGCGGCGGCGCTCGCGGCGGGCGTTCCGGTCGTTCCCGGGAGCGACGGCGTGCTGAGCGACCTCGGCGCTGCGGCGGCGGTTGCAAACGGCATCGGCTTTCCGGTGATGATCAAGGCCACGGCAGGCGGCGGCGGCCGCGGCATCCGCATCGCCAGCGATGCGGCCGAGCTCGAATCCCTGCTGTCGCAGGCGAGCGCCGAGGCCCGTTCCGCGTTCGGCGACGGCAGCCTCTATCTCGAACGGTTTGTCGGGCGCGCCCGGCACGTCGAGGTGCAGGTGCTCGGCGACGGCGTCGACGCCATCCACCTGCATGAGCGCGAGTGCTCGTTGCAGCGGCGCCGTCAGAAGGTGTGGGAGGAGGCGCCAGCAGCGGCGCTGTCCGAGGCCGTGCGTCGCGACCTCTGCGCCTCCGCGGTGCGCCTCGCCAAGGCCTGCCACTATCGTGGCGCGGGCACGCTCGAATTTCTCTACGACGACGAGACCGGGGAGTTCTTCTTCATCGAGATGAACACCCGCATCCAGGTCGAGCACCCCGTGACCGAGATGATCACCGGCGTGGATCTGTTGCAGGAAATGATCCGGATCGCGGCAGGCGAACCCTTGCGCTTCCGGCAGTCGGACATCGTGTGCCGCGGCCACGCGATCGAGGTGCGCATCAATGCCGAAGATGCGGCTCGGAATTTCATGCCGCAGCCGGGCACCGTGAGCAGCCTGACGGTGCCGGGCGGCTTCGGCGTGCGGTTCGATACGCTGCTCTATCCCGGCTACACCATTCCGCCCTTCTACGACAGCCTGCTCGGCAAGCTCATCGTGTGGGACGCGACCCGCGAAGGCGCGCTTGGCCGCCTGCGTGGTGCCCTTGCCGAGTTGAAGATCGAGGGTATCCCTACAACCGTGTCCCTCCATGTCACCCTCGCGCGCGACCTCGACGTCGCGGCAGGTCGCGTTCATACCCGCTGGCTCGAATGCTGGTTGGATTGATGAACGGCTTCGCGCGGCGATGCGGCTCCGCGCCTGCGCCCATGTGCGAGTGATGCGTGGAGTTGGCAGGCGGAAGCGTGCCGTCAGGGTCTCGAACTCCGGCCAGCCCATGCGCCGACTTTTCTGGCTACGCCGTCTCAGACAGCGCAGCCAGGTCCGACGCACTTCCCGGTAGAAGCCGTTGAGCGCTGGATAGTTGTGCGGCCTGCCATAGTAGCCGTAGTGCCCGCGCAGCACGGCGGCGAACCGCTCGTGCTGCGTGGCCAGTGGCGCGTGCATGAACCGCCAGGCCTCCTGGCGCAACGCCGTCAGCTTGCGCGTCAGGCGTTTCCCTTCCGTTTTGTGCTTCACGATGAACCGGCCATCTCGGGTCCGCCCGCAGTAGTGGGTGAAGCCGAGGAAGGCGAAGGTCTCAGGCCGCCGCTCGCCGCGCCGCTGACGCGAGAGGGCCGCGAACCGGCCAAACTCGATCAGCCGCGTCTTGTCCTCATGGAGCGTGAGGCCGAAGCCGGCCAGCCGCGCCCTGAGGGCCAAGAGCATTTCCTGCGCATCTGCCTTGCTCTCGAAGCCCATGACGAAGTCGTCCGCATAACGCAGATCACGATGCGACCGCGTGCACGGCGACGACGCCATTGATGGGTCCAGAGATCGAGGATGTAGTGCAGGAAGATGTTGGCAAGGAGCGGGCTGATGCCCGCCCCTTGCGGCGTTCCCCTGTCCGTCTCTTGCTTCTCGCCGCTCTCAAGAACGCCAGCTCGCAGCCACAGCCCGATGAGCTGCAGGATGCGTGGATCGGCGATCCTGTGCGCCACCATCCGCAACAGCCACTCGTGGTCGACTGAGTCGAAGGAAGCAGCCACAGACTGCCCATCGCCATGATATTCCGGATTCGGTGACGATCACGCGCAAGCGTCACGCATTCGAAGGTCAGGTGTTGGCCGTGATCGGCACCATTAGGCGGCGCGGCGTCCACTACCTCCTCACAGTTCTGCCGGATGGCAGTCGGTCGTTGATTCCGGCGAGCTGGACCGATTGGAAGGTTGAGCCAATTGGAGGCACGCCGCCAATCGAGGCCGATGACGTTGTCCACGATCTCGGCAGGCTCGGTGATTTGCTCCACTTGCGCAAGCTTGTCGACGCTCTTTGCATTCGGGATGCCGAGTCGGCGCCGTGCAAGGAGAGCCGCCATGCAATTGAACCTGGACTTGTTCGATCAGCCCGAGGTTCCACCAAGCGCGCCAGTCGCGTGGGACCAAATCGACGAAGCCGCCCGCATGGCGGCAATCGAGCTTCTGGCGCGCCTCATCTCACGCCTGCTTCAGAGCGGCCCGGCGACGGAGGCAAGCGATGAATGAGTACGTCAAGATTACGTCAAGTCATCTCTCTCGACAGGCCGTCGTCTAGCGGCCGGTGTGGACCCGTCCGCAGAGGTCGCGGATGTTATCCGTCAGCCCCTCTTGGTACTTCGCCACTGTCACCCCATCGACCCCCGCGCTGGCCTGCCGCTTTTGTCGTCGAAACGCCTGAAGAAGAGCGGCTTCATCGATATGGTGCAGCAGGGCCGTGAACCGGGTTTGGGCAGCCTGCTTGGCCGCCGCGTTCACCCGCTCGAGGTTCGGCGGCAAGGCAACCCGGCTCTGTGTCCGGCCCCTGGCCTCCTCGCGCAGGCTCCCCTCGGGCTGGTCCCTTCCCTCCATGCGTCTCGTTACCTTCGACGACTTCACAGGTAGTATGAACCAGTCCGACTCCCGACCTCAGCTCGGACAACGGCTCTGGCAGTGCCTTGCCGCTGTCCCCCGCTGGAGACCAATCCAGCGGACCCGGTCGGGCCTCTCATGTTCCGATGATTGCCTTCCATGCGTGATGCGGCCATCGACCCCGACGGAGCGGCATCGTCTCGCCTATCGACGATGCCCGTGCTGCCTTCGTGATTAGGGAACACACTCGGCCTCCGCGAACATCCACCTTTGGAGGCTCATTCCCGCACCCCGCATGGCTCCTGTCTACACTTCGGACCCCAGCGTTACCGCGACGCCCGCAAGACTCGGTCCCGGCTTGCCTGCTACAGCTTTGGCCGGATGGGACTTGCACCCACAAGCAATCATCAGCTTGGCATGACGTACTCCCCAGTGATGGTGTAGCTGGGAAGCGCGGATACGGCTTTAGGTTGGTTGATCAGAACGCGATAGTTCATGTTCATGGCGGCGGAGACGATGCTGTCCTTCAGCGCGTCGAGCGCCGCGCGGATTTCCATTGTGGTCCAGGCCGAGGACATAGGCTTGGTCGAACCTTGCTCGGTCTGATTCTGGTCCATCTCATTTCAGTCATCTGCGCCGCGAAGCCATTTTGCATCGGCGAGCGTCGGCGAATTCCAGACTTGTAAATATTTCCTGCGTGGCGACCTGCCCGAGCAGCGAAGCCGCGCCCGAGTACGCCTTGAAGAGTCGGTCGCGGGTTGATATCGTGGCAGTGAACCCCGGGCGAGCGAGGCGTCGTGAGCTGGGGAGGAAAAGCACCGCACGGTTCCAGGGTGCACACGACCGAGGGTGGAAAGCATGGAAAGGCTGCCGGCGCCGACGCGTCGCGATCTGATGAAGCTTGGGCTTGCCTCGGGCATGATCGCAACATCCTTACCGTTGCTGCGGAATAATGCGCTTGCTGCGGGGGGCAGGCTTAATCTCGCCGATATCGGCGTTGGCGACCCAGGGGACTGGTCCAAGTTCACCAAGCCAACAGGATGGGGGGTCAACGTCGTCGCGATCGGGAATGCGCCATCGGCCATTCTCAACGTGCTGATCGCCGGCGGCGGTACTGCGACTTACGACCTTATCAATATCGTTGGCGGCATGCAGAAGCCGCTGGTCGACAATGGTCTCGTCGAGCCCATTGATCCAACTCAGATGCCGAACTGGAGCAAGGATACCAACATCTCGGAGTTTCTCGCGAAGGGAAAGCCCGGGTTCAATTTCATTGGTTATCAGGACAAGATCTATGGCGTGCCGACGGTTCTCCAGGGCGATTCCTTCGCCTATCTGCCGGAGAAGACCGGCAAGCTCGATTCCTACGCGGCCCTGTTCGATCCGAAGTGGAAGGGCTTCGTTGCGCTGGAGGACAACTACACCACAGCGGGTCAGAAGACCGCGCTGTATCTCAAGAAAGCCAATCTGGCGGAGATCAATAACCCCGACGACATGACCCCCGAGGAGGTCAAGCGGGTCGTCGATTTTCTGATCGAGAAGAAAAAGGCAGGACAGTTCCGTGTCATCTGGTCGAGCTTCCAGCAGGCAGTCGACCTCATCACCAGCAAGGAGGTCTCTGTCATCGACTGCTGGGAGCCGATGGTCTTCGCAGCCAGGGCGAAGGGCGTCAACGTCGAATATGCTGACCCCAAGGAGGGCTATCTCCTATGGGCGATGGCGGCCTACATGGTCAAGAAGCAGCGGAGCGCAGAGCAAACGAAGGCTGCCTACGAACTGCTCGATTTCATGCTGGGGGGCTGGTACGGCGCCAAGATCACTGCCCTGCGCGGCTACATGACCAATACCGAGGCGCCCGACTACGCCAAGCAGCATCCCGAGGAGTTTCCAGAGGCAGAGGCCGAAAAGGTCGCGCAGATCACGGCCAATGTGCGGCGGAAATTCAAGCAGGGCGGCACTTGGCAGAACCGGTGGCCGACGCATGTTGAGGTTTACGAGTCCGAGTGGTCGCGGTTCAAGGCGTCCTGAACCCCCGCCGAAGCGATCTCCCAATGCGCGTTCGATCGCCTGTACGTCTGACGCTCCTGGCTGTGCCGATCACCTTCATGACGGTGTTCCTGCTGGTGCCGCTCGGCTTGATGGTTGTGGTCAGCTTCTGGCAACGGGTCGGGCTGCGTATCCGACCCGCCTTCACTCTCGCCTCCTATCTCGATTTCTTCCAGGGTGTGCGGCTGACTGTCCTCGAACGCAGCCTTCTGATATCGGCCGAGGCAACCCTGATAAGCCTGCTCCTTGCATATCCCATCGCCTATGTCCTCGCGTACAAGGCACGACCGAACACGACACGCACCGTGCTGCTGCTGCTCACAGTGCCGTTCCTGATTAACTACATTATCCGCACCTTCGCCTGGACCTATCTCCTGGGACGCACGGGGCCGATCAACTCGCTGCTGCTCGGTCTCGGGATCGTTAGCACGCCCGTTGACTGGTTGCTCTTCAGCGATTTCGCGGTCTTCGTCGGGCTGATCTCCTCCTACATGCCATTTATGATCTTCCCGCTTTGGATGTCGCTCTCGGGAATTGACCGTCGCCTCACCGAAGCGAGCTGGATGCTCGGTGCGCCGCCGCTGCGAACGTTTCTCCGCATCACCCTGCCGCTGTCGCTCCCCGGCGTGTTCGCGGCAGTGATCTTCGGATTCGTCGGCTGCTTCGGCGAGAGCGCCGTGCCCGTCATTCTCGGCGGCGTTGGTTACCAATTGATGGGCAATACGATCACCAGCACGCTTGACGTGCTCAACTATCCGCTTGCGGCTGCGATGTCGAGCGTTGTGGTAATCGCCATGGTCGTCCTGCTTGGCTGCTGGTATGCCGTGTTCGATATGAGCACCTTTCTAGGAAAAATCCTGCGTTGGCGGGTCTGACGATGCAAACGGGCCAGCTCAATCCGGTGCCGCGAGTCCTGATCTGGCTTTATATCAGCCTCGTCCTGGTCTTCCTTTATGTCCCGATGATCCCGCCGATCATCTTCTCCTTCGCGCCTGGCGAGGTGACGGAGGGACGCGCAACGCTGCGCTGGTATGCCGAGATGTGGAATAGCCCCGAGCTCAATGCAGCAATTGGGACCACCTTGGAGCTCGGCATCATCGTTGCGGTCGTAACGCCGATTTTGGCCTTGCTTGCAGCGATGGCCATCCGCGAGCTGAAGATTCCCCGCCTCGTGCTGATGCTCATGCTGCTGCCCTTGTTCATCCCCGGTATCAGCATGGGCCTCGCGACCGCCCTTTTTTTCCGGCTGCTCGGCCTGCCGTCCTCCCTCTTCACAATAGCGATCGTCCAGATCCTGTGGGCATTGCCTTTCGCTACCCTTGTCGTACTGACCGCGATGTCAACCTTCGACCCGGTCTATCTCGAAGCTGCCTACATGAGCGGCGCCAACCGCCTCCGCTCATTCCTCGACGTCGAGCTGCCGCTCATCCGGTCGGGCGTGTCGGGAGCCGCAACCTTCTCGCTCATTCTCTCTTTCAACGAGACGATCCGCACCTCGCTGGTTCAGGGGCCGGAGAACACTGTTCAGACCTACATCTGGTCGACCTACAAGCAGATCGGCCTGTCGCCGACGCTCTATGCATTGATGAGTCTTCTGATTCTCCTGAGCATGGTTCTGGTCGTCATCTATCTGCTTGCCGGTGTCCGTGGCGGGCGGTCGGCGAACGCGCGGGCCACCGAGTCCCCTCCGCAGCCGCGCCCGCTCCCGGCCTCGTCCCCTGACTCCCGGATTCCGCCAGAGAAGGCATAGGCTGATGCAAGTTCGAGCGCTCGTAACTGGTTTTGCCCCTTATGGTCATCGTGGCTGCAACCCCGCAGCGGAGGTCGCTCTTGCGATGGACGGCAAGACCGTGGCGGGCGCGCAGGTGATCGGTCGCACTCTGCCCGTCGCCTACTCCAGTCTCCGATTGGAGATCGAGGCGCTGCTCGCCGAAATCCAGCCTGCTGTCGCGATCAGCCTCGGCCTCTGGCCCGGCGAGCCGGTGATCCGCATCGAGCGGATCGGGGTCAACGTTACGGATTTCGAGATTCCCGACAACGAGGGAAAGTTGCTGGTCGATGAGGCGATCCAGGCCGACGGGCTGGCTGCGCGGTTATCGACCTTGCCGATCCGCAAGATCGAGCAGGCGCTGCTTGATGCAGGAATACCGGCGCGCATCTCCAGCACCGCCGGGACGTTCCTCTGTAATGCCTGTCTTTACACCCTGCTTGGCGCTGCCGATGCGGCAGAAAATACGGCAGCGGCGTGCGGCTTTATTCACCTCCCTTATTTGCCGGCGCAGGTCGCTGAGCAGCTTCAGCAACTGCGGCGCAAAGGGGAGCTTGAATTCCACCAGCGCAGTGACTTCGCCTCGATGGATCTCGCGACTAGCATTCGCGCCATTGAGATCGCAATCGCCACCTCGATCAGAGCGAGCGCGTGAGTTCGATCATGGGGCAGGCAATGGCCAGAGCCATTCTCGAGGTGAAGGCCGTTACCAAGCGCTTCGGCCGGACCCTCACCGCGGACGAGCTGTCGCTGACGGTCGACCAGGGCGAATTCTTTACCTTCCTTGGCCCGAGCGGATCAGGCAAATCTACGATCCTACGCATGGTGGCCGGCCTTGAGGCGCCGGATTCAGGACAGATCCTGATAGATGGGCAGGATGTCTCAACCGTGCCGCCCTGGCGGCGCAATCTAGGCATGATGTTCCAGCAATACGCCGTGTTCCCGCACATGACGGTGGCGCAGAATGTTGGCTATGGCCTCAAGGTGCGCGGAATGTCGGGTGACGCGATCAAGCGCCGCGTCGGTGACATGCTCGAGCTCGTCGGTCTTTCCGGGTACAAGGACAAGAACGTCACGTTGCTGAGCGGCGGCGAGCAACAGCGTGTCGCGCTGGCGCGTGCTCTGGCACCGCAGCCGCGCATGCTGCTCCTCGACGAGCCACTCTCGGCGCTCGACGAGAAGATAAGACGAGCGATGCAGACGGAGCTCAAGCACGTCCACTCCAAGACCGGTACGACATTCCTCTATGTTACGCATGACCAGGAGGAAGCGTTGACCATGAGCGACCGCATCGCCGTATTCAATAGGGGCGTCTGCGTACAGTGCGATGCGCCGGAACCGCTCTACAAGCGACCACGGACGCGTTTCGTCGCCGGCTTCTTCCGCGGCTGCAACGTGCTCACCGCGGAGCGCGTCGGAAAGAGCGACGCCCGCGCAACATTCCGTCTCGCGGGGATGATGATCGATGGTGTGCCCGTCGAGGATGGCGCTGCCGCGTCCGGCAGCCACATCGCGCTCCGGGCAGAGAACATCCACATCGGGCCCGATGCGGCGAACCGAGACTGCCAGGTCAATGCGGTGCTGATCGAGTCGACTTACCGAGGTACGGTGGTCGACTATCGGCTCGAGCTCTCAGATGGCCAGCAGCTACTGGCAATGACAACCCGGCACGTGGACCTGCCAAGCGGGAGCCAAGTCTCAGTAGGATTTGATCTAGATGCAATCATCCCTCTGGCGGATTGATCCCAGAGTCGAGGTGCTTGCCGACGATGCACGCCGATGATGGCGGCAGCGGTCCAGCCCATCCCCAGGCCGGCAGGGAAGCTTATCATACAAGGCTTATCAGTGGCCAAACTATGCGCGTCAATCTCGCGGTCGGCTTTGCTTGCTCCAGGCCAGTGGCAGAGATTTCGGAATTTGTTTCAATTTGAGGCGTTTGACCATCTAAAATGGTGGACGTTGTTGCAGGCGAACGAAATGCTAGCCTCAAGCCTTGGCGCACGACTTTGGGATGCAGTCTGCTGGCTGCAGCAAGATCATGGATCGAGGCATGTCGGCCGTCATGAAGGTCGTTCAACCAGACGTGAGCGCGAACGACCGCCTGCAAGAGCTTCGGATCGGTCTTGGTTTCTGACATGGTGGGGTGAATTAAGCTGATGTCTGAAGTTTGTCGCACCCACGGAATCTCGATCGGATCCTTGCTTTGCGCGCTTGACCCCAACACGATTCGAAACGGTGCGATCGGTCGCCACGACACGTTCGACGCAAGCGAATGTCTCCTCTCTCGTCGCTGCGGTACCGTTAATTTGATCACGAACCACGGTCTCGACGATAGCCTCGATCTCCGGCGCCGAACTCCTGGTGACGGTGCCCGCCGTATGCTTCCGTCCGCGCAGCGCCCTGCTGACGTAAAACCGGTATCGGACGCCGTTCTTACTGCAGAAGCTTGGCCCCATACGGTTGCCGCGGTCGTCAAAGAGCTTGCCTTGAAGCAGGGCGCCGTTCTTCGCGCAGCTGGCCTTGCGGTCGATGGCGTTGGCCTTGAGCAGCGATTGGACCTGTTCGAACGTGTTCTGGTCGAGGACCGCGTCATGCTCGGCCTTAAACCATTTGCCGCCGTGATGGACTTCGCCGAGGTAGACCCGGTTCTTCTGGAGATAGCGGTTATGGACATGCGGCCCGTCGCAAGATGAACTTATCGGTCCTCTGGCAGCCTGCCAAAGCATGAAAACGATAGGGTCGGGGGGCACTAACGCCCAGGTCACGAGCGCGAGAATGCGGCGGCGAGCACATTACCGCAGCGACGGTATGTAGAACGCCTGCCTGAAGTACGAGCGAAATACCTCCATCGGCGACGTAAACTCGACGTTGCGCCTCCATGCCAATCCGACGTCCATCGCCGGTATCTGATCTTTCAGCACGACCGTCTCGATGCGTCGGCCTTCGAGCGACCACGGCCGCAGCACCATGTCGGAGAGAATTGCAACGCCTTGTCCGTTCGCGACCATGGATCGAACCGCCTCGACTGAAGAGGTGCGCAGCGTGACCGTCGGCCGATAGGGCGTTGCGCTCCAGTATTTGAGCGACGTGTTCGCTGCTTCGTCGACGGTGAGCATGATATACGGTTCCGCGGCGACTTCTTTCAGCCCGACCAAACCCTCCTGAAGCAGGCGGTGTTTGGAGGCGACCCACAGTCGACGGCGTGAGCTGATCAGTGTTTCGGTCGACAGGTCCGGGTTCTGGACGTTCGAGGTGAGCAGGACGGCAATGTCGTAGCGGTTCGACAACAGGCCTTCCTCGATCGCTTCGCGGTTGAGTTCGAACAGCTGGATTTCGAGGTTCGGAAAATTGCGCTTCAGCCGTTCGAGGTGATTAGGAAGAAAATATCCGATGACCGTGTAGGTCGCTGCAACGGTCAGAGTGCCTTCGACGTCGCTCGTCGGCACCTTGAGGCTGGTCGCTTCCTCAACCTTGTTGAGGATGTCGTAGGCGTGAAACAGAAATTGGCGCCCGACAGAGGTCAGTTCCATTCCCTGCGGCGAGCGGTTGAACAGTTCGGCGCCGACGGACTGTTCGAGATCCTTGATCGCCGTGGTGATCGCGGACTGCGAAATGGAGAGAGCGGCTGCGGCCTGCGTGATCTGTCCTTGCTCGGCGGTGGCCACGAAATAACGGATCTGCCGCAGACTAATCGACACCAGACGCTCCCTTCGAAAAAACAGATTTCTATACAGCGTCAATTCTTTATTGTCGAGCAGCCTATTGGTTGTGCAACGCTGACATGAGTTAGTCGTGTAAGATACCTTATAGAATCAGTTAGTTAATGGATTGGCTTGCCTCGAAAGCGGGCAGTGCGGCATAGAAAAAACTAAACATGACGTTCAAATAATAGTAATTTCATATGCGAGGCCGGCGACTTAATGTCCCGCCGCGTCTTCGGATTTGGAGCCGCGGGACTTGGGGAGGGCGCGCCGGTGCCGGTCAATGCCGTCGATATTAATTGCGATTTGGGTGAGGCTTTCGGCCCTTGGCGGCTCAGCGACGCCGACGACGCCAAGCTCATGCAGGTGATCAGCTCAGCCAACGTAGCAACCGGATTTCATGCCGGCGATCCCAATTTGATGGATACAACGGTGCGCCTGGCCACCCAGCATGGCGTGGGGATCGGCGCTCACCCGGGATACCGGGACCTTCAAGGTTTTGGGCGCCGCAGGATTGACGGCGCGAGCGAGGAGATCGTCAACGACGTCGTCTACCAAATCGGCGCGCTGCGCGAGTTTGCCCGCCGGCACGGCGCGCAGCTGCAGCATGTGAAGCCTCACGGCGCCCTTTACATGGAGTTTGCAGCCAACGAAGCGCTGTCCCGCTCATTTATCAGGCTGATGCGAACGGTCGCGCCCAGCGCCTTCGTGTTCTGCATGGACATCTCCAAGACGTACCGCATCGCCGTCGAAGCGGGCCAGCCCGTGATCCGCGAGTTCTACGCCGACCGCGACTATGATCGGTCTGGCTCCATCGTGTTCACCAGGCAGGGCAAGAAGCTCGATCCGCAGGCGGTGGCGGAGAAGGTCGTGCGTGCCTGTCGGACCGGCAAGGTTCGCACGGTCGAGGGTGACGACATCGATATCGAATTCGAATCTATCTGCTTCCACTCCGACACGCCGGGCGCGCTGGAAATCGCCACCGCGATGCGCTCAGCTTTGATCGCGAGCGGAATCAGGATCGCTCCCGTGTCAGAAATCATTCCTCAGAAGGAACAGGCCTCGCAATGAGCAAAGCAGCAGAGATCAGGTCGCCTCTCCCCGGCGTGTTCTACCGCAAGCCCTCGCCGGAGAGCCCGCCGTTCAAGAATGACGGAGATACCGTTGTCGCAGACGAGGTCGTTGGCCTGATCGAGGTCATGAAGTCGTTCCACGAAGTCCGGGCCGGCGTCGCCGGGGCCGGCATTCGTTTCGTGGTGGATGATGCCGATGCAGTGATGGCAGGTCAGACTCTCGCGGAGGTTCAGCAATGAAGATCCGCTCGGTTCTGGTAGCCAACCGGGGCGAGATCGCAGTGCGGATCATCCGTGCCGCGAAAGCGCTGGGGCTCCGAACCGTCCAGGTCTACAGCCAGGCCGACGCGCAATCGCTTGCGGTTCAGCTCGCGGACGAGGCGATCGAGATCGGGCCGCCGGCGGCAATGAAATCATATCTCAACATCGAAGCGGTTCTTGCGGCAGCCAAGGCCGCCGGCGTCGACGCGGTGCATCCGGGCTACGGTTTTCTTGCCGAGAACGCTGATTTTGCCGACGCCGTGACCGCGGCCGGAATGACATTCGTAGGCCCGAGCGGCCAGGCTATCCGATTGCTGGGCGACAAGGTCATGGCGCGGCAGGTCGCCGAGAAGGCGGGCGTGCCTACCGTGCCAGGCAGCGAGGGTCGCGTCACGGACCTCTCCGAAGCCGCGGTGATCGCCTCCCGCATCGGCTTTCCCGTGATGCTGAAGGCGGCTGCGGGCGGTGGTGGCCGCGGCATCCGTATAGTCGACGGCGTTGAAGCGTTCGAGCGCCAGTTTCCCCAGGCCTCAGCCGAGGCGGCCGCGGCGTTTGGCGACGGCGGGCTCTACATCGAAAAGGTGATCGAGCGGGCGCGCCACATCGAGGTGCAAATTCTCGGGGACGGTGAGAACTTCGTGCATTGCTTCGAGCGCGAATGCTCGTTGCAGCGCCGTCGGCAAAAGGTGTGGGAAGAAGCTCCTGCCGTCGGCTTGCCCCAGGACGTCCGGGCGCGGTTGTGCGAAAGCGCGGTGGCGCTGGCTCGCGCGGTCGGCTACAGCGGTGCCGGCACGGTTGAATATCTCTACGATGACGCAACGCAGCAGTTCTACTTCATCGAGGTCAACACGCGGATCCAGGTTGAACACCCGGTGACCGAGATGATCACCGGGCTCGATCTGGTCCAGGAGATGCTGCGGATCAGCGGTGGCCAAAAGCTTTCGGTCCGGCAGGAGGACATCCGGATCAAGGGCCACGCTATCGAGTGCCGCATCAACGCCGAGGATCCTTCAAAGAACTTCATGCCTTGGCCCGGAACAGTCGAGACGCTGTCGGTCCCCAATGGCTGCGGGATTCGTTTCGATACGCTGCTGTTTCCCGGATATGCGGTGCCGCCGTTCTACGATTCCCTCCTTGGCAAGCTCATCGTGCACGACGACGGCCGCGCAAGCTGCCTCGATAAGCTGCGTAACGCTCTTGATCGGCTGGTGATCACCGGCATCCCCACCACGATTCCGCTTCATTCAGCGCTTGCTGCCGATCCTCAAGTGAGGGCCGGACGGACCCACACGCGCTTTCTCGAGCATTGGCTCGAAACCGATTTCGCGGCGCTGACGTGCGCCAAAGAGGAGGCCTGATGACGACACGCTACTCCTTCGGAGGTGACGAACACCTCTTTGTCGAATGCGACGAGGCGATGTCGCTCGATGCCTTCTTCAAGAGCCTGTCTATGACCAACGCGGTGCGCGAGTCGCGCATCGCAGGAGTCACCGAAATCTGTCCCGCCAACGCATCGTTCCAGATCAAGTTCGATCCGGACGTGATCAAGCCGAACGACATCCTCCGGGAAGTGCAGGCGATCGAAAGCGCGGCCGAGAAGCACGAACCGGTCATCAAGACCCGCATCATCGAGATTCCGGTGTTCTATCGCGATCCGTGGACACACGAGACTCTGATGCGTTTCCGCGAACGGCACCAGGATCCGACCGCGACCGATCTCGAATATGCCGCGCGGGTCAATGGCCTGCCCGACGTCGACGCCTTCATCGCGGCGCATTCCGGGTCGCCCTGGTTCGTGTCGATGGTCGGCTTCGTGGCGGGGCTGCCGTTCATGTATCAGATGGTTGAGCGCGCCCGGCAGTTGCAAGTACCCAAATATCTGCGGCCGCGCACCGATACGCCCAAGCTCACGATCGGCCACGGCGGCTGTTTCTCGTGCATCTACTCCGTGCGCGGCGCGGGCGGCTACCAGATGTTCGGCATCACGCCGATGCCGATCTTCGATCCCGAGCAGAAGATCTCATACCTTCGCAACTTCATGGTGTTCTTCCGGCCCGGCGACATCGTGAAATTCAAGCCGATCGGCCGCGATGCCTATGATCAGGCGGTCGAAGACGTTGCTGCCGGGCGGTTCGCCCCGATCATTCGCGAGGTGACGTTCGACTTCCGCGAATTTCAGAAGGACATGAAGGGTTACAACGCGAAACTGGAGGGTGCGCTCCATGCCGATTAGGGTGATCAATCCCGGTCTGTCGACCACCGTCCAGGATCTCGGCCGTCCCGGATATTTCCATCTTGGCATCCCGATCGGCGGGGCTATGGACCGCCTGGCGCTTCGCGCGGCAAACATGCTTGTCGGCAACGACGATGGCGCCGCGTGTCTCGAGGCCGTCTTCATCGGGCCGCAGCTGGAGTTTACCCGCGACGCACTCATCGCGGTGACCGGCGCGGACATGCCGATCAAGATCGATGGTGAGGAAAGGCCAGGCTGGACCGGACTCGAGGTCAAGGCGGGGCAAGTGTTGGCGTTTGACTATCTCCAGGCCGGCGCGCGCATCTATATCGCAATCGCTGGAGGCATCGACGTGCCGCTCGCGCTCGGCAGTCGTTCGACTTATCCGATCGGCGCGCTCGGCGGGTTCAAGGGGCGAGCCATCGCCCCGGGCGACGCACTACCCGTCGGGGAAGCCCCGGTGCGGAAAGCCGGACGGAGCGTGCCGGAGGCCTTGCGTCGGCGGCCGGGCACTCCAGCTGAACTGCGGGTGCTGACCGGACTGTACTGGCACCGCATCACCCCCGAGTCGCAGAAGAGCTTCTTCAGCGACCACTGGAAGGTTGCGCCGGAAGCCGACCGCATGGGCTACCGCTTCCGTGGCGGCCAGCCGATGCACTTCGTCGAGCGCGAGCAGCCTTTCGGCGCGGGATCGGATCCGTCCAACATCGTCGACAGCTGCTACCCGTACGGCTCGATCCAGATACCCGGGGGCAAGGAGCCGATCATTCTTCATCGCGATGCGGTGTCCGGCGGCGGCTACTTCATGGTTGGCACGGTCATTTCGGCCGACATGGATTTGATCGGGCAGCTTCAGCCGAATATGCCGACGCGCTTTGTCGAAGTCGACATGGACAGCGCGCTCCGTGCTCGGGCCGAGCGGGCCCAGTTGTTGGAAAAAATTCGAAGCGTTCTCGCCTGACTTTCAGGGGCGTGGAGCGAGTCGATACGACGGTTAGAATCATAGAAGGGGAGTTGAGATGAAGTACCTTGTACGACTGCTATTGGCGTCGTCGGCAACGCTGTTTGCCGGCGCGGCGTGCGCTGCGGATTGGTTTCCTTACGATGCGGCGAAGATCGAGCCGCCCTTTTCGTCCGACGGGAAGTCCGTCGACGTGAAGTACATTCCGCTCGAGAAGGCTTCCAAGCCCTGGAAGGTGTGTGTCTCCTTCCCGCACATGAAGGACGCCTACTGGCTCGGCGTGGACTATGGTGTTGCCGAAGAGAGCAAGCGGCTCGGCGTAAAGATGAACCTGGTGGAAGCCGGCGGATATACCGAGCTCAACAAGCAGATCTCGCAGATCGAGGATTGCGTAGCGAGCGGCACCGACGCAGTCATCATCGGCGCGATTTCCGCCGACGGATTGAACAAGGTGATTGGCGAGATCGCCAAGAAGAAGATTCCGGTCATCGACGTCATCAACGGAATTTCGTCTCCTGACATCTCGGCCAAGTCGCTGGTCTCGTTCTACACCATGGGCGCGGAGGCGGGTGCGTATCTCGCCAAGAAGCATCCCTCGGGTTCGCCTGAGGTGACGGTGGGCTGGTTCCCGGGACCGGCGGGTGCCGGCTGGGTCGAAGCCGCCAACAAGGGCTTCCTCGACGCGGTCAAGGGCTCGGCCATCAAGGTGTTGCAGCCGAAATACGGCGACACCGGCAAGGAAGTGCAGCAGAAGCTCGTTGAAGATGCGCTGCAGGCCGATCCGAGCATTCGCTATGTAGTCGGAACGGCGGTGACCGCTGAAGCCGCACAGGGCGTGATCCGTGAGCGCGGCTTGAAGGGCAAGGTCGATCTCCTGGCCTTCTACATGACACCCGGAGTCTACGAGGGCATCAAGCGCGGCTTCATTCTTGCCGCACCCGCCGATTCAATGGTGATCCAGGGCCGTATTGCCGTCGACCAGGCGGTCCGCCTCCTGGAGGGCAAGGACTACGTCAAGCATGTGGGCCCGAAGATCTTCGTGGTTGATCCCTCCAACATCAACACGGTGCCGCAGGTGAACATCCTGCCGCCCGAGGGCTTCAAGCCGGTCTTCAGCAACTGATCCCACGCAATTAGCATCCGGCCGTGCTCAGCCGAACACAGCCGGATGATCGAGGCAGAGATAATGAGCGCCGCAGCAGCACCTCTCGTTGAGATGACGGGAATCTCGAAAGAGTTTCCCGGCGTCAAAGCGCTGAGCGGCGTTCACCTGAAGGTGGAGCGGGGTGAGGTCCACGTCCTGTTCGGTGAGAACGGCGCCGGGAAATCGACCCTGATCTCGATCCTCTCCGGGGTCTACCGCCCAAGCGCCGGCTCGATCAGCCTCGACGGCGAGGAAGTTCAATTTCACTCCGTCCTCGACGCGACGAATGCCGGCATCGGCACGGTATTCCAGGAATTCTCACTCGTTCCAACATTGAAGGTCTTCGAAAATCTCTATCTTGGCCGCGAACTCATGCGCGGTCCGATTATCGATCGTTCCGCCATGATCGCTGGTGCGCGCAAGCTGTTCGGGGATCTTGACTTCGACATCGATGTTCACCGTCCGGCTTCCAGCCTATCCCGCGCCCAGCAGCAGATGGTCGAGATTGCGAAGGCGTTCCTCTGCAACGCGCGCGTTCTTATCCTGGACGAGCCGACCGCGTCATTGACCGAACGCGAGACCGAAAAGCTGTTCGCGTTTATCGGCAAGGCATCCGCCGCCGGAGTTGGCATCATCTATATTTCGCACCGCATTCATGAATTCGAAAAGATCGCCGACAGGATCAGCGTGCTGCGCGACGGTCGACTGATCGCCACGGTTCCGGCCAAGGGCATCTCGGAACACAAGCTGATCGAACTGATGACCGGCCGTCCGATCGACATGATCTATCCCAGGATCGAGCGTCGGCCGGACGAACCGGCGGTGATGACGCTCCGCGGAATCCACACAGCCGGGGTGCATGGAGTCGATCTGGACATACGCAGTGGCGAAGTGCTCGGGGTTGCAGGCCTCGTAGGAAGCGGCAAGTCCCGAATCTGGCGGGCAGCACTCGGCCTGCAGCCAATTACCGCGGGGTCTGTCACCTTGAAGGGCCGCGACTTCACCCACAACTCGACGCGTGATCTCCTGAACGGTGGCGTCTTTTTCCTGCCGTCCGATCGCAAGACCGATGGGCTGCAGATGACAGCGACTGCACGAGAGAACATCGAACTCGGCCTGCTCGACCGGCCGGACGTCGTCGGGCGGATGGGCATTGTATCCTCGCGCCGCAGCCGGACGCTGACCGATTCTATTGCTGAAAAAGTAGGAGTCGCGAAGGGGGCAATGGATCGTGCGGTGTCCAAGCTGTCGGGCGGAAATCAGCAAAAGGTCCTGTTCGGTAAGGGATTCGGCGAGCCACGTGACGTTTACATCTTCGATGAGCCGACCGTGGGTGTCGACATGTCGACCCGCGTGGCGCTTTATCAACTCATGAAGGAGCTCGCCGAGGCGGGCAAGGCCGTGGTGGTCATTTCGTCCGACCTGGCGGAGGTCATGAACCTGGCCCATCGCCTGGTCGTGTTCGCCAAGGGCAAGATTTCCGCCCAGCTTCAGGGGGCGGAGATCTCTGAAGAAACCGTCCTGAAATACTTCTTTGCCGAAACGGAGGGCTCAGCGTGAGCATTCAGAGCACGTCGGGGATCGAAGAGAGCACGATGCCTCGCCGCTCGAACGTCATTGTTTCGGCGGTCACCTATGTTTTCGTGCGGGTCGGCGTGCTGCCGTTCTTCCTGGTCGCGACGCTGATTGCCTTCACGTTGATATCGCGGGAGTTTCTGGCGCTGCAGAACTTAACCAATGTCGCGCGCCAGGCCGTGTATCTGATCCTGGTTTCGATCGGGCAGATGCTGGCGCTGGTGACAGGAGGCTTCGATTTGTCGGTCGGCACTGCCATTGCGCTGACCTCCGTAGTGTCTGCGATCGCGATGGTGGCGTTGACGCCCCTCATGCCGGGTATGGTTTGGTTGGTTGTCATTCTGGGAATATGCGCCGGCCTGGGCGCCGGATTGGCCGTTGGCTGCCTTAACGGAATCGGCGTGGCGCAGTTCGGCGTCTCTCCCTTCATCATGACGCTCGGCGTGCAGTCGATCGGTGCCGGTGTCGCACTGTTTCTGACCGGGGGCGTGCCAGTGTCCGGAATCCCGTATCAGTTCGGCGACGTTCTCGGGTTTGGCCGCGTCTTCGATATCCCCATTCCCGTGGCGGTCGCAGTCGTAGCTTCGATTGTGGCCTGGATGTTCATGAACCGGACTCGGCTCGGCAAGCACATTTACGCGGTCGGCGGCAACGTGAAGGCGGCGCACCTGTCCGGCGTCAATACCAAAAGTGTGTTGTTCATCGCTTACGTTTTGTGCGCGCTGCTGGCGTCGATCGCCGGCCTGCTTCTTACCGCGCGCGTCGGATCGGGAGAAACTAATCTCGGCGGCAAGATCGCGCTCGAGTCGATTGCGGCTTGCGTAATCGCCGGGGTTTCGTTGCGCGGTGGCGTCGGCCGCGTGGAGAACGTGGTTCTGGGCGCGTTCTTTATCACGCTGCTGCAGAACGGGATGAACATTGCCCAGATCGGCTCGTACATGCAGATGGTGCTGCTGGGCTCGCTGCTGGTGCTGGCCGTCATCCTCGACCAGATCCGCTACCGCCTGCTGGTCGGGGACCGCTAACACAAGGGGGCGTCCGGACGGTCGTCCAGGTTCGAGATCGCCGCACATACCAGGAGACTGAACTTGAGCAATGCATCAATCGCCGCACGGCGCAGCGAAGCCATTTCACGCGGGGTCGGAGTGACGACGCAGATCTATGCGGCACGCGCGCGCAATTCCGAGATCTGGGACGCCGAAGGCCGCCGGTACATCGATTTCGCGTCGGGCATTGCCGTGCTGAATACCGGCCACTGCCATCCCAAGGTCATCGCCGCAGCCAAGGCACAGCTCGATCAGTTCACGCATACGTGCCATCAGGTCGTCCCCTACGAGAACTACGTGCGTTTGGCCGAGCGCCTGAACCAGCTTGTGCCCGGATCGTTCGCCAAGAAGACGATCTTTGTGACCACCGGTGCCGAAGCCGTCGAAAATGCCGTCAAGGTTGCGAGAGCCGCCACAGGGCGGTCGGCGGTCATCGCCTTCTCGGGCGGCTTCCACGGCCGCACGTTCATGGGCATGGCGCTGACGGGGAAGGTCGCCCCCTACAAGGTCGGCTTCGGCTCGATGCCGGGGGATGTCTTCCATGTTCCGTTCCCGGTGGCATTGCACGGCATCTCGGTAGCCGACTCGCTCGCTGCACTCGAGAGATTGTTCAAGGCCGACGTGGACCCCGCCCGGGTCGCGGCCGTCATCGTCGAACCGGTTCAGGGGGAGGGTGGATTCTATGAGGCGCCGCGTGACTTCCTGGTGGCGCTGCGCAAAATCTGCGACCAGCGCGGTATCTTGTTGATCGCCGACGAAGTGCAGACCGGATTTGCGCGTACCGGTCGAATGTTTGCCATGGAACGCCACGGCGTCGTGGCCGATATCACCACGATGGCAAAGAGCCTTGGTGGCGGATTTCCGCTCGCGGCAGTTACCGGCCGCGCCGAGCTAATGGATGCGCCGGGCCCAGGCGGGCTTGGCGGCACCTATGGCGGCAATCCCGTCGGCATTGCCGCCGCGCATGCTGTGCTTGACGTCGTCGAGGAAGAGAAGCTGTGCGACCGCGCCAATTTGCTTGGCGCACGACTGAAGCAACGGCTCGAATCGCTGCGCGAGGACGTGCCCGAGATCGCCGACATTCGCGGGCCCGGGTTCATGAACGCGATCGAATTCAACGATCCGGTGAAAGGAGTGCCTTCGGAAAAGTTCGCCGCGGCCGTCAGGCTGAAGGCCCTTGAGAAGGGGCTAATCCTACTGACCTGTGGCGTTTACGGTAATGTCATCCGGTTTCTTTCACCGATTACTATCGAGGACAGCGTGATGCACGAGGCGCTCGACATACTTGAGATCGCCATCAGACACGCTGAAGCATGAGTGTATCACTGCCATGCCACCAGTGAACCTTCAGGTGTCCTTCGGACCTAGCCACATCCCTCACGGGCTTTCGAATGCCCTGGTGCTTCCGCATGTCCTGCGTTTCAATACGATCACCGCTCCCCAGCCTTACTTTGAACTTGCTCCTTTTGTTTTCCCGGATCTGGCGAGGCTCGAAGGACAGGAGAGGGCGGCCGCCTTTTGCGGCGAGCTTGCCGCGCTGTCGCGCGTCTGCGGGTTGCAGCAAACTCTTCGCGCCATGGACATCCCCGAGCACTTCTTGCCTCGTCTCGCCTCGGACGCGATGAATCAGACCAGACTTCTGGTCAACAATCCTCGCCCTGTCACGCAAGAGGATGCCCTGGCCATCTATCGCGCCGCTTATTGAGAGAACCCAGCCATGACGATTAATCTACGTGATCCAAGCCTCCTGGAGCGCCGCGCCTTTCTTGCCGGGAAATGGGTCGAAGGGCGGAAGATGTTTCCGGTCATCAATCCGGCCACGGGCGAGTTGATCGCCGAAGTGGCCGACCTGGGCGCGGAGGAGATTCGGGCGGCGATCGATGTCGCCTACGACGCGCAGAAGTCTTGGGCGGCGCGCGCCGTCAAGGAACGCTGTGCGATCCTGCTGCGCTGGCAGGCTTTGATGCTGGAAAACACGGAGGATCTCGCCCGCATCCTCACCGCCGAAATGGGCAAGCCGCTCGCCGAGGCGCGCGGCGAGATCGCCTACGGCGCAAGTTTCATCCAGTGGTTCGCCGAGGAAGCAAGGCGCGTCTATGGTGACGTCATCCCCGGCCACCAGGCAGACAAGCGCGTGATCGTACTGAAGCAGCCGATCGGCGTCGTCGGCTCGATCACGCCGTGGAATTTTCCGAACGCGATGATTGCGCGCAAGATTGGTCCGGCGCTCGCCTCCGGCTGCGCCATGGTCGCACGGCCGGCGGAGAAGACGCCGCTTTCCGCGCTTGCGATGGCGGTTCTCGCCGAGCGGGCAGGCTTGCCCGCAGGCCTCCTCAGCGTTGTGACCGGGATGGATGCGTCCGGGATGGGGCTCGAGCTTTGCACCAATCCGAAGGTTCGGAAGCTGACCTTTACCGGTTCGACCGAAGTTGGCCGTATCCTGATGCGTCAATGCGCACACGACATCAAAAAGCTGTCCCTAGAGCTGGGCGGCAACGCGCCGTTTCTGGTGTTCGATGATGCGAACCTCGACCAGGCAGTCGAAGGAGCGCTGATCGCGAAATATCGTAATTCCGGACAGACCTGCGTCTGCGCCAACCGCATCTATGTCCAGCGTTCCGTTCTTGATGCCTTCGCCGAAAAGCTGGCCGCCGCAACGGCTAAGCTCAGGGTCGGCAACGGCATTGAGGACGGCGTCAGCATCGGACCATTGATCGATTCCGAGGGCCTCGCCAAGGTTGAGGAGCATGTCGCGGACGCGCTGTCGAAGGGGGCGCGCGTCGTTACCGGTGGCCGCCGTTCGACGAAGGGAGGAACTTTCTTCCAACCGACCGTGCTTGCCGACATCAAGCCCGGAATGAAGATCCTCAAGGAGGAAACCTTCGGACCCGTCGCTCCGCTGATTGCCTTCGATACCGACGACGAGGCGATCGCCATGGCGAATGACACGGAGTTCGGTCTGGCGTCTTATCTCTACGCGCGTGACCTGTCGCGCATTTTCAAAGTGGCCGAAGCGCTCGAATACGGCATGGTCGGCATCAACACCGGTCTGATCTCGACCGCAGAAGTGCCCTTTGGCGGCATCAAATCTTCCGGGCTCGGCCGTGAGGGGTCGAAATACGGCATCGATGAATATCTTGAGATCAAATATCTCTGCCTGAGCATTTGACACCGCAACCCCCGAACAGGAATCAAAGGGGCTGCCACGATCGGTGCAGAGCGGGATGCTCGATGACGCTGGGAAACGACTAGGGCAGTCGGGCGGCCAGCCGGCAAAGGCCTGTTTTATCGGCTCGACTGTTCCGGATTCTCGAGTTTTTCGTCTGACTCTGCGATGAGCCGTGCCACTTCGTCATCGAGCTCATCGGGAGTCACTCGTCCCTCGGGACGTTTTGCCAAAGCAATCAGAACCACCAGCGTATTCCGCACGATGTTCAACCTGCAAATCGCGACAAAAGCTGATGGTGTGAGCATCCACAGCAAGGTCGCAACCCTCTTTGTACCACCGCCTCTCTCGGAAAAGAGCTCGCAGTCCGCGAGCGGACGACAGCACTGTATTGGCCACCAGTGCCAATGGCCGAGCCCTCTTCAACGACGGAACGCAGGAGGCCTCATCCTGACAGCTGAACTGTAAGCCGCTTGCATGGCCACCTGGTCGAGCCTGCGACGGTCGATCACGGTCCTTCAGTACATCACCAGCGGTGGCTTCAGCTTATGCACGTCAAACAATTATATAGCAATTTCAATGGCATATGAGTTCGTGGTTTTATTCTGAATGGCGCGCCAACTTAATATTAGGTTGATATCTTGCATATTTGCGGAGCGCCGTTGCAGAGCAATTCGCCGTATTGACCTCCAGATATTTCAGAGGTCATTCAAGTTGGCAGCGCCGCAGAGCGCGATGTTCAATTCTTGCAGGACGATTTCTTCCGGATAGCGGCTCCTCGTTGCCCTCCCGTGACCGAGTCCGGATCCATCCCGTCCCGTCGATTGCCGCTGCTAGTACATCAAACACCGCTGATGTCTTCATGCTACCAGACTGAGGCTTAGTCCGGGAGTCTTGGATCTGTCCCTGTCGGATGGCACGCACGGCGCTCGCTTGGTAATCTCTATAGCACTCGACGGGTGTACTCTCGTTCGGGAAGCGACCAGATCGGATGTCTCAAACGTCGATTGTCAGGGAAAATTCAGACAGGATTGTTAGAGAACAAACTGGGAATAATATAATGCACGTACTTGAGGCTACTCTTTGCTCATTTGCATTACGCCGCTGTATACGAGAACACGAACTGCATCGATCCTAGCGCGAACCACCCGCTGGAAGCGTTGTGCTCTTACGTTATTGAGCACAACGATATTTATTGCGTACTTTGCAATTAACTCGTCGCCCACATCAGCTTTGAGCGACGAGGATTGGGACTCGTGCGTGCATGCGGCCGAAATCGTACCCGATCGCTCGATCCGGGGATGCACAGCGGTTATCCAGGCAGGCGAGCGGATGATCACCCAGTTGGCGGCGGCTTATAACAATCGCGGTGTCGCGCTGCGGTCGAGTGGAGATATCGACCGTGCCATGGAGGATTACGATCGAGCACTTCGTTTGTCCCCCGACTACTATGTCGCGCTCAACAACCGAGGCGTTGCTTTAATGAGCAAGGGAGAGCTTGATCGCGCGATTTCTGATTTCGATCGCGCCGTACAACTGAGGACTGACTACCTCGGTGCCTATTATAATCGCGGGAAGGCACTCGGGCGTAAAGGACTCTTTGATCGTGCCATCGCGGATTATGATCTGGTCATCAAGGCTGATCCGAAGAATCCGACCTTCTTGTTCGAACGCGGAACGATGAAAGCGAACGCTGGAGATCAGAGCGGCGCGGATGCTGATTTCGAGCGCGCCGAATCGCTCAGGTCGAATGGTGCGCGGACGACGCGGCCACGATGAAACTCGCCCAACCTAGACGCCGTTGAACTTGTCAGGCTGATGGGAGCCGCAACTCCGCGTGAAGGCCTCCATTTCTGCCATTGGATAGTTCGACAGAGCCGCCGTGCAGTGTGGCGAGATCGCGGACGATTGCGAGTCCGAGCCCGCTTCCCGGTTTGGCCTCGTCGAGCCGCTCGCCTGGGGCGAACGCGCGGTTTAGTGCATCAGCCGGGATGCCTGGCCCGTCATCAACGATCGTAATAAGGAGCTGCCCCGTCGGGGTATCGCGCGTAGCCTTGATCGAGACAACACCACGAGCCCACTTGCAGGCATTATCGACCAGGTTGGCGACCATCTCGTCAAGGTCGTTGGGATCGACGGCGGCAAGCAATTCCGTCTCGGCTGTATGGACGATCGTCAGCTCACGATGAGCATAGAGCCGCCGCATCGCCGCGGCTATTGATGCGAAGGCAGGTTCGACCTGCGTGATGACGCCAGGCAGGCCGGCGTTGGCTGCGGCACGGGCTCGGGCAAGCTGGAAATCAATCTGGCGCTGCATCCGCCCTGTTTGCTGAGTCAGGACCGCGGCGCCCTCGGTATCACCTCTCGCGAGCAGCCGGCGCGCTTCGTCCGTCAGCACGGCCAATGGTGTCTTCAGGCCATGCGCGAGATTGCCCGCCTGCGTGCGGGCGCGGCGAACCATCTGGGTATTGGCGTCGATCAGAGCGTTGAGATCATCGACCAGCGGCCGAACTTCGGACGGGAAGTCACCAGGCAGGGTTTCTGCTTTGCCCGCGCGAATGTCGCCCAGCGCGTCGCGCAGACGGCGCATGGGACGCAGACCAAACCAGGCCTGCAACGTGCCGGCCCCAATTAGGGCTATTGCCAGTGTGCCGAGTGACAGGGCCAGCGCCTGATTAAAATGTCTCAGTACATCATCGACGATCCGCTGGTCGGCGCCAATTTGAAGCACGTAACCGTTTTCAGCGGTCTGCCACGGTCGCTCATATGCGATCATCGGCTCACCAGCCGGGCCAGCTTCGACTGAGCGAGTAAGCTGCCGATCCGCCCCCCGCGCGGGTGGCGGAAAACGCCGTTGCGGTTCGAGGGAGGCTGATTGTAGGACGATGCCGTTGCGATCGCTCACCTGCCAGTAATAGCCAGTCCCGGGCTGCGCGAAGCGCGGATCACTGAGCCTTTGTGCCAGAGCGACATGTCCGTCGGCCGTGCGGGCCAACAGACCTTCGAGCTCGTCGAGATGACCGATCAGCTCGGCATTGACAAGCTCCGTGACGTGCGCCCGGAACAGCGCGGAAATCGAAACGCCAGCGACAGCGATACCTGTCACGGTCGTGAGAATAACGCCAACCAGCAGCCGGGCGCGCAGACTTCTGACCATCAGCCGAACCTGTAGCCCAGACCGCGCAGGGTCCTGATGGTATCGCGGCCGATTTTGCGTCGCAGCCGACCGACATAGACCTCGATCGTATTCGAGCTGCGTTCCTCATTCAGGCCGTAGAGATGGTCGAGCAACTCGGCTTGCGTCACGACGCGGCCGACGCGATGCAGGAAGAGGTGGAGCAGGCGAAATTCCTGTGCCGTCAATTCGATCGGCTGGCCCGCAACATTGGCGGTGCCGGCAACGGGGTCAAGCACGATATCTCCGTGGCGCAATTCGGAGGTGGCTTGGCCCGCGACGCGCCGCATCAGCGCGCGCAGGCGAGCTGCGACTTCGTCGACGTGAAACGGCTTCGCCACATAGTCATCAGCCCCTGCATTGAGACCTTCCACCTTCTCAGTCCAGCTGCTGCGCGCCGTCAGGATCAGGACCGGTGTGGCGGCCCCGGTACGTCGCAACCTCCGTAAGACCTCGATGCCTGACAGGCCGGGTAAACCGAGATCGAGAACGATCGCGTCGAATTCTTCTTGCAGCGCGAAGGAAAGGGCGTGCTCACCATCTTCCACATGCTCAACGACAAAGCCAAAGCTGGCCAACCCTTCCTTCAGGCGGGCGCCAATGTCCTGATCGTCTTCGACAAGAAGAATGCGAATGGTCATGTCTCCTGATTGCTGCAGTCCGATACTGGATCAACCTGCATTTACGCTGACAGCTTGTGTTCAGACTAGCGTGGCAATCAGGCGTCTAGAAGTCAGTGTTGAGACTCGTGCCAATGTTAAAATTGCTCCTGATAATCGTTCGCATATCAACAATTATCTTGGTGACCCCAGCCTTCGCTCAGCAGGCCGCCGTGCTGTCGATTGATGCACTTGCCAATTCCGTCGTGGCAAGTAACCCCGAACGACGCTTTTATTTCCAGCAGATCGGGCTTGCAGGTGTTGAGCGCGACGCGGCTGATCGCCTGCCGGACCCTGAAGCTGCATTCGAGTTAGGCGAACGCCGGATGGCCGACGGCCTGACAGGTGCACCGAAAGGCGCCGGGCCGACATATGGCTTGTCGATTATGCAGCCGCTCGACTTTGCCGGACGCGGGGCGCTCCGTCGCGCCATCGCCGAGCATCAGATCGCGCTGGCGCGGCTCGGTCTTGCGCAATTCGACGCAACGCTCGCAAGCCGGGCACGCTCTTTGGGATATGCCTTGTTCGCGGCCGAGCGGAAAGC
This sequence comes from Bradyrhizobium sp. Leaf396, assembly GCF_001424605.1. NCBI lineage: Bacteria > Pseudomonadati > Pseudomonadota > Alphaproteobacteria > Hyphomicrobiales > Nitrobacteraceae > Bradyrhizobium > Bradyrhizobium sp. Leaf396. Next base: position 204,986 of record NZ_LMQJ01000002.1, on the reverse strand, counting down.
CGCCGCGGCACGCGACGTTGCCGCGCGGATGCGCGAGCTTGCACGCGTTGTGGAGCAGCGGGATCCGGCGGGCATCGCCACCACGCTGGACACGGCCATTCTGGATGCGGGTGCCATCACGGCGGAGCGAAATGCCGCGATGGCTGATTCCGAGACCAGCACGATCGTCTACGAACTGAATCAACTTCGCGGCGCGCCGCTCAAAGCGCGGCTCCGCATTGCTCCGCCCGATATCACGCTGCCCGGCCTTCCGTCGGTCGAGCGCATGGCGCAACAAGCTGGCATCAACAATTTCGAGATTCAGTCGCTGCGCGCGCAATTGCAGCAGCAAGGGTTGCGCGTTGACCTCGCACAAGCAGCGCGTGTGCCGAACGTCTCAGTCGGTCCCTACTTCAATCGCGCGAAGTCAGACAGCCGCGAGACCAATTTCGGCATACGGCTGACGACGACGTTGCCGCTTTGGAATAGCCAGGCTGCTGGCCTCGCACAGGAGTTGAGCCGTCAATCCCAGGGCGATGCGGCCCTGCTCGCCGCCAACCGACGGATCGCGAGGCAGGTTTACGAACAGGCAGCCTACTACGAGGCGAAGCGTCGAGCCCTTGCGGGCTGGCCAGCCGGGGCCACCGAGAAATTTGCGGCCGCAGCTACCGCCGCCGCCGATAGTTATCGCCAGGGAGCGATCCCGATCGCAACTTACGTCGAGATGCAGCGCCAGTATCTGGACGCGCTGTCGGCTCTGCTCGACACGCGACGTGAGGCTATGGAAGCGATGCTTCAACTTCGGGCGCTCAATGGCGGCCGCAGCTTCGACGGCGTGTCCCGATGACGCGGCGGATTCTGGAATGGACAACCGGTCGACCAGCCACGGTGATGATCATCGCTTTGCTGATCGCTGGTCTTGGAATCTGGTCTTTCGTGAATCTGCAAATCGATGTCATTCCCGACATCACAGGCGTGCAGGTGCAGATCAACACGACTGTTCCTGCCCTGGCGCCAGAGGAAATCGAGCGTCTTGTGACGCTGCCCATCGAGCGCAGCATGGGTGGTCAGCCGGGCCTGCGGGAAATGCGATCGCTCACCAAGACCGGACTGTCACAGGTCACGCTCATCTATCAGGACGGCACGGACCAGCTTCGCGCACGCCAATTCGTCAACGAGCGGCTTTCCGCAGTGCGCGACATGCTGCCAGCCGGATCATCGCCGCGCCTCGCTCCGATCACCACCGGGCTTGGCGAAATCTGGTACTACACACTCGAATGGGCGCAACCGCCGTCCGATTTGGACGAGCGGCAACAACTGATGGAGTTGTTCGAGGCTCAGGAATATATCGTGCGCCCGATGCTGCGCGCGATCGAGGGGGTCGCCGACGTCAATTCCAACGGCGGCCTCGAACGTCAGTTTGTCATCGAGCCTGATCTGAAGAAGCTCACGACAGCGGGCATCACGCCGAGCGAGCTTGCCCAGGCTGTTGGCGCCAACGTCGCCAATGCCGGCGGCGGGACCATCACCAAGAACGGCCAACGCTTCACCGTCCGAACCGAAGCGCGTGTCACGACGGCGGAGATGATCCGCGCATTACCCGTGAAATTCGCAGGTGGCGTGCGGCCGCTGACTGTAGCGGATCTGGCGACCGTGACCATCGGCCATGCTCCACGCGATGGCGCCGCGACCACCAACGGCAAGGAAACCGTGCTCGGCACAGTGATGATGCTGGTCGGGCAGAACAGCCGGGACGTTGCCCGGCGCGTCGATGCGCAATTGCCGAACCTGCGCGCCGCGCTGCCCAAAGGCATGATCCTTCAGGTTCAGTACGATCGTTCAGAATTGGTGGATCGCACCATCGCGACGGTCGAGCGCAACCTTGGCGAGGGAGCGTTGCTGGTCGCCGTCGTATTGCTGATCGTGGTCGGCAACTGGCGCGCGGCATTTATCGTCGCGTCGGTCATCCCGCTGGCCTTTCTCATGATGATCTCGGGCATGCATGCGCTCGGTATATCGGGCAATCTGATGAGCCTCGGCGCGCTCGACTTCGGCCTGGTCGTAGATGGCGCGATCGTCGTCGTGGAAAACACATTGCGTCTGATGGGCGAGGCACAGCGCCTCAAGGGGCGCGAGCTGACGGCCGATGAACGCCGTCGCATCGTCATCAACGCTGCGGGGGGCGTGGCGCGGCCCGTGTTCTTCGGCATGGCCATCATCGCGCTGGTTTATGTGCCGGTACTCAGCCTGGGCGGCGTCGAGGGGAAGCTGTTTCAGCCGATGGCGCAAGCCGTGATGCTGGCGCTGGCAGCGGCGCTGATCGTTACCTTTACGCTAGTGCCGGCGCTGTGCGCCCGGCTGCTACGAGGCGAGAAGGTGCGTCAGCCGAGCGTCAGTGAAAAGGAAGATTCTCTCCCGGAGATAACCGCCGACAACCACATCACGCATAACGGTGGCTTCGCCGGCCTCGTGATCCGGGGCTACCGTCCCGTCCTGGACTTCGCCCTCCGTCATCCCGCTGCCCTTCTCGTTCCATCGGCAGTCCTGTTGGCCGTGGCATTGAGGATATTCCTGACCCTTGGCTCGCAGTTTACGCCACGCCTCGATGAGGGCTCCATCACGGCGATGGTCTACAAGCCCGTGGGGATGTCGCTCGACCGTAGCCTTGAGATCGAGCAGCAAACCGAGCGTGAAATTTTGCGTCGCTTTCCGCAAGTGACCCGAACCTTCTCCCGCATCGGCACCAGCGCGGTTGCGACCGACCCGATGCCGCCGAATGAGAACGACCTCTACATCTTCTACAAGCCGCTCGACCAATGGCCGCAAGGTCCGGACATGCCGCGCAACAAGAGCGAGCTGGTTGCGGCGATCGAAAAGGCTGCCACTGCGCTGGCGCCGGAGCAGTCATTCCTTTTCGCGCAGCCTATCGAGATGCGCTTCAACGAAATGTTGGAGGGCACGCGGGCGGATCTGTCGGTCAAGATATTCGGAGACGACTACGACGTGCTTGAGCGGCTCGCCGCGCAGGCGCGAGAGGAATTGCAAGGCGTGCCCGGCACCGCCAATGCCGCATTCGAAGCGGCCAGCCGCACCCACAGTGTGGTGGTCGAGATCAATCACGACGCGATGGTGCGGTTGGGGCTGGGAACCGCCGAGGTCAACCGTGCCATTGCGTCAGCGATCGGTGGGGACGAGGTCGGCTTCATCGCGGACGGAGAGCATCGACACGCGATCGTCGTTCGTATGCCCGAGTCCTTACGCGCGGACACAAAATCGATCCTCTCCCTTCCATTGCGCGTCGGCGCGTCCGGCCTTGTGCCGCTGGACCGCGTTGCAAGTCTGCGCGAGATGAGAACGGTCGAACCGATCCTGCACGACAATGGTAAGCGCCGCGCCGCCTTGATGGTCAATCTCAACACCAGCGACATCGAAGGTTATGTGACCGCAGCGCGTGCACGCCTCGACGGCAAGCTTGCGCTGCCTGAATCCTATCGCATCGAGTTCGGAGGCCAGTTCCGTCAGCTAGAAGCGGCCCGAGCCCGTCTGATGATCGTCGTGCCGGCGGCGCTGCTGATGATCTTCTTGCTCGTTTATTCGGCGTTGGGGAGCGTCCGTCATGCCGCCGTCGTCTATACCGGTATTCCGTTTGCGATCACCGGTGGCGTGCTGGCACTCTGGCTACGTGACATGCCATTCTCGATCACCGCCGCGATCGGCTTTATCGCGGTCTCCGGCATCGCGATGCTGAATGGTCTCGTTCTGATCGATCATATCAATGCGTTGCGGCGGAAGCTGCCTGTTATCGAGGCAGTCCGGCAAGCCGCCACGGATCGGCTCCGTCCGGTATTGTCGACCGCCATGGTCGCGGGAATCGGCTTCGTACCGATGGCGATTTCACAGGGCGCGGGAGCGGAGGTGCAACGACCGCTCGCCACTGTCGTCATCGGCGGCGTCCTGTCGTCCACCGTTCTGACGCTGCTGCTGTTGCCGGCGATCTACCGATGGATGGAGCGCCGCTCCGCAGCCGTCGTCGAACGAGAGAAACAGCCGTTGGAAGTGGAGGTTTCAGCATGAAAAGATCGAATCGGCTCCGTGACGTGGCAATCTTAGCCGCTATGACGTCACTTTTCTTTGTCTCGCCGGCCCTCTCGCTCGCAAGTTCTCCTGTCCATGACAATCAACCCAGTCCTTTCTACGTGCAAAACCTGCCGGCGGAAGTGCGGGCAGGCCTTCAAAAATACAGGAAGGTATGTGGCGATGAATTGACAACAACGCGTGGCTTCAGCCGCTTCATTGACGTTGGGAACGTTCGTCTCATCGCTCTTCATCTTCATGAACTCAGATGTGGCGACCGCCTTACGTTTTGTAGCAGCGGAAAATGCCTCCATCAGGTCTACATGTCGCACCACGGACGATATCATCTGGTGATGAGTGTCAGGGCAAATGAAGTCACGTTGAGAGGCCTGGACAACACTCCGGCGATTGAAGTTGAATGCGGCTTTGGACTACAGCGTATGTGGCGATGGAACGGTAGGCGTTTCATCGGAAGATAGCATCATTGATCAGCCTGACCGGCCAAGTTTCCAGATCGATCTCGAAGGCAAGGCGCCTTTTCCTATGTGCTCAGCGCCGCGTTACAAAGCCTTAGAAATGTAATTCAGGACCATGTTCCATGCGAGCCCTTCATAAAGAGAACCATCTGATCGAACGAATAGGTTGGCTTCGCGCAGCGGTGCTAGGCGCCAATGACGGGCTGATTTCAACATCGAGTCTGATCGTCGGTGTTGCCGCCGCGACCGCCGCTTCCCACGAAATTCTGGTTGCTGGCGTAGCGGGGCTCGTCGCCGGAGCAATGTCGATGGCTGCAGGCGAATATGTGTCGGTCAGTTCCCAGGCCGATACGGAAGAAGCCGACATGGCGCGTGAGCGCCGCGAACTTGCCACGCAACCTGAAGCGGAGCTGGCCGAACTCGCCGCGATCTACGAGCAGCGTGGTGTAACGCCCGAACTGGCGCGACAGGTCGCCGAGCAGATGATGGCAAAGGACGCCTTCGGGGCCCATGCGCGGGATGAACTCGGACTGACCAGTCATGTGATGGCGAAGCCAGTTCAAGCGGCTTTCACTTCGGCGGTCACCTTCGCATCTGGCGCGACTTTGCCGCTGGCCGTCGCTCTCCTGTCGCCGGCCTGGACCGCCACCTGGACCGTCTCCATTGCCTGCCTCATCGGACTTGGCGTTCTCGGAGCGATCGGCGCTCGCGCTGGCGGCGCCAGCATATGGAAACCCACTCTTCGGGTCGTGTTTTGGGGAGCAGTCGCCATGGCCTCAACTGCGACCATTGGTGCCCTCATCGGTCGAGCCGTCTAGTTCGCGGAGCTCTCTATTTTTTAATCGATTTTGCACTCGATATTTGCATCGCTGCAGAATGGGATTTTCTGCGATGTATTCCAGCGGTACCCAATCACACATGCCGCGGACTTCAGGACTAGGAGAGAGCCACTGCGTACGCGGCCCAGATTTGGAAAGAGCTAGTCATTTCCTCATAGACCCGGGAGAAGCAAAATACCGGATACCTTGTACTTGGTCCGATATCAGCTCCGCGTTCGGTTCGGCGCACCCGTTTGGGTGGGGCTATTGGCGGCAGCCGGCGAACGCTGAAAGATGAGAGGATCACGATGCCCCAAAATAAATTAATCGCAGATTCAATCACATATGCGTTCGCACTTTTATCCAGTACGGCGCGCCATTCTCCTTGTGAGATTGGCTCTTTCCCCCACACATTGTCCTTGTTATTTCTGTAGCCTGCCGTCCGGCCATATCAGCCGTCACGCCTGCAGCGCCGTGCGCGCGGCCAGTATCTCGGGCCAGCGCCTTTACACTCGCCCTTGAAAGTGAAGGCGCGTTCTAGCTTTGTGTCAATCGAACGCCACGCCGATGCGCGTAGCGCTCCGCCAGACTATTCGACACTGTGAGCAAGCGCCGCCAGGTTCTATTTTCAGCTCGAAGGCATCCGGAATGTTCAGGGCAGCAGGAACTTCGAGGCAGGCGCCTGTGTCCGACAAGTTTCGGACGACGCAACTTATCACGGACGATCGCTGATTGAGAATGATCTTCCCCGTCAACAGCGTGCGGCGACGGCGAGTGGTGCGACGCTCCGTCATAACCAATACCAAACGACGCCGCAGGCGGTTGTCGCTGCCCCGCGTCTCGCCTCGACGGCCACCTTCGCGATTCCCGTATCGCGTGGCAGGTTATTGGCGAGTATTTTGAAGACGAGAGCCCCCGGCATAGCGCACTCGCAATACTTCAACGTAGAAACACCATCCGCGCGGTTTGGCCGAGCAGGACAAAGGCCAAAGATTCGTCCCAGTAGCTCAAGACTCCCAATCTGAATCGTTGGTGGTTCATGAGGGCCAAGGCACAGCTGATAGCCGCGCTCATAAACAGCATCATCGTAAGCGCTTTCCCGAATCCCCAGGGCAGCGGGCTTTGAGCACCGGCAAAGATCAGCACGATCAAAAGTTTGAGAGAAAGGCGACGGAGCACAAAGCGCGAGTCCGACGTCATTTTCGGCTCGGCTGCATAACGACGTCGTATCCGCGAAGAGGCAGTACGAAAGAGACACTGCGATAAACGCAATGTCGGTCGGGCAAAGGCATCCAAGCCCGTGCGGCGAAACCGAAACGCCGCTTTCAGAAAGGTTAAGGACAACGAATAAAGCAATCGCCGAAGACGAGGGCTTCGCGCGACGATGCGCTCGACAAGAACCATATCGATACCCACACTAGACCTCGGATCGAAATAAATCAGAGCGATCACATCGCTAGTGAAGTCGACGCGCCCGTGTCCGGTGAGTCTAAGCGGCTTGATATTGCGCAGGTAGTTATCGCCGAAGACCTTACAATATACGATGGTATATCCCGGATATTGTTTTGTATATCGGATCAACCCCGCAAGACACTGTCACTCAAGGAATGACGGTGATATCCAGCCAATGTCATCTAGCGGCTCCAACCCGCTGCCGACGCATGAGGATCAACGAGCAATGCCAAGCGACAGTAGTCGAGCAAGCGTGCCGCTCAGGTCGTTCTCGCGAGTCTGAATCATCAGTCTCGCCTGTGACGGCCGAGCGGCTCGTCACGGAGGTGAGACATGACTCTCCAATTTTTTACTCTGCCGGCTTCGCTCCGCGTTTCGCGGATCGCCTCGCCGAAACGCAATCCCGCATTCGCCGACCCGCGATGCGAGCGTGACCGTCCTTTCACGAAGTCTCCCCGCACGAACCGGACTCGACTGGTCGCGGCGTGGCGTGTCAATGGCGAGACCGGTCGGCTCGAATGCATCTGGATGCTTGACGCCGAACCAGACACGGGCGGCGGGTTGCGCCGATTGATCGAGCGCGCCGGACTCCTTCTTGCAGTTTACCAGCATGGTCGCTTTGCGGCGTGAGGCGTGTGATGCATTCCCTCACGCTGCATAAGGCCAGCACGGCGATGGTTCTGGTGTCCGCCGGCCTGGACGGGCTTCACCCCCGCCGGGGCGGCAATCCGTACTCGCGCAGAATCGCACGGTCGCGCGAAGGTGCGGACCCTCCCTGGTGAAGAGCGGCTGCGCTGCTCAAGCGCGGTCCGAATGCCGAGCGTCGTGAAGATGCATCGGTTTCATTATCCCCTCAGCCGACCAAGACCCCAAGCGCCGAAGACCGTGCCGAGAGGCGCATGGTCTCGGCGCTTGCGGCAGGAGATTCATCCAATGAATGCCCCCATCCTCAAGGCGGCTCTCAAGCCGCGCGGAAAAGACGAACGCAAGCTGTCGATGAAGGCGGTCCGTGAAGCCCAGAATGGGTTGGATGACACCTTCGAAAACGTCAAAGGCGACCGCAACGGCCTGATTGCCCGAGATGCGATCGAACGGCTGGCAAAAGACGGCCCCAATGAGGTTGCGCAAGAGCGACGCCTGCCAGCGGTTGTTCAGTTTTTTGGCGCTTTCAAGAATCCGTTCATTGCAGTGCTGCTGATCCTGGCTGGGATCAGCGCTGTAACGGACATCTGGCTTCGGCTTCAACATGGCGAGGATGCGGATCCGACAAAAGTCACCATCATCATCGTGATGGTGCTTGCCAGCGCCTTGATGCGCTTCGTTCAGGAGTACCGATCGAGCGCTGCGGCCGAAGCTCTGAAGGCGATGGTCCGCACGACGGCGACGGTTCTTCGTCGAGGATCGGCAACGTCAAATCCCGAAGCATTCGAAATCCCGATGCGAGAGATCGTCGCCGGCGACATCGTGCGTCTTTCAGCAGGGGATATGATCCCGGCAGACGTGAGGCTGATCGAATCCCGCGATCTGTTTGTGAGCCAGGCAGTGCTCACCGGTGAGGCCATCCCTGTTGAGAAGTATGACACGCTCGGGTCTGTCGCCGAGAAGTCCGCGGCGAGCGTAGCGTCCAGCGAAATGAACGCGCTCGACATGCCCAACGTCTGCTTCATGGGCACCAACGTCGTGAGCGGCACGGCGACCGCGCTTGTCGTTGCCACGGGTGCTCGCACCTATTTCGGATCGTTAGCCAAGGCGATCGTCGGATCGCGCGCTCAAACGGCGTTCGATCGCGGCATCAACAGTGTGAGCTGGCTGCTCATCCGCTTCATGCTCGTCATGGTTCCTGTCGTCTTTGTCATCAACGGCCTGACCAAAGGCGACTGGGTGGAAGCGCTGTTGTTCGGCCTTGCCGTCGCCGTCGGACTTACCCCCGAAATGCTGCCGATGATCGTTTCCTCGAACCTCGCGAAGGGCGCCGTAGCGATGGCGCGGCGCAAAGTCGTCGTGAAGCGACTCAACGCCATTCAGAACTTCGGCGCGATGGATGTTCTCTGCACGGACAAGACCGGCACGCTGACTCAGGACAAGATCATTCTGGAGCACCACGTCGACGTTACCGGGCAACCCAACGCTGACGTTCTCCGGTTGGGCTGGTTGAACAGCTACCACCAGAGCGGCGTGAAGAACCTGATGGATCAGGCCGTCGTGCGATTCGCCGGGGCGGAGCCAGCCATCACGAACACGGCCGCGAGCTACCGAAAAGTCGATGAACTTCCGTTCGACTTCGTGCGCCGCCGACTCTCAGTGGTCGTCGAGGGCGAGGACGGAGATCACTTGCTCATCTGCAAGGGCGCGGTTGAGGAGATGCTGTCGATCTCTACGCACGTCAGAAGAGGCAAAGATCTGATCCGCCTTGGTGACGTTGAGCGCAAGAATCTGGCTGCGATGGCTCGGGCGTACAACGAGGACGGATTCCGTGTGCTGGTCGTCGCCACCCGAGGGTTTGTGGCGTCCGAGGCCAAGACGCATTATGCCATCGCGGACGAAGCCGATCTCACGATTCAGGGGTTCCTTACTTTTCTCGACCCGCCAAAGGAGACGGCTGGACCAGCAATCGCTGCGCTCGCGGAGCATGGCGTCAAGGTCAAGGTTCTTACGGGCGACAATGCGGTCGTGAGTGCCAAGATCTGCCGTGAAGTAGGACTTGAACCGGGCCAAGCCGTACTCGGGCGCGACATAGAAAAATTGGACGACACCGCGCTTCGCGTTTTGGTCGAGGAGCGGACGATCTTCGCGAAGCTCACTCCGCTCCAGAAGTCGCGTGTATTGCAGGCGCTTCAGGCTAACGGTCATACCGTCGGATTTCTCGGTGACGGCATCAATGACGCCCCGGCGCTGCGCGATGCCGATGTCGGCATTTCCGTCGATAGCGGCGCCGATATTGCGAAGGAGTCGGCCGATATCATCCTGCTCGAGAAGAGCCTGATGGTTCTTGAGGAGGGTGTGCTGAAGGGGCGCGAAACCTTCGGCAACATCATGAAATACCTCAACATGACCGCCAGCTCGAACTTCGGAAACGTGTTTTCAGTGCTGGTGGCGAGCGCATTCATTCCGTTCCTGCCGATGCTGTCGATCCATTTGCTCGTGCAAAACCTGATGTACGACATTTCCCAATTGGCGCTGCCTTGGGATCACATGGACAAGGAGTTTCTCAGCAAACCGCGGAAGTGGGATGCCAAGAATATCGGTCGTTTCATGATCTGGATCGGGCCGACGTCCTCGATCTTCGACATCACGACGTTCGCTCTGATGTGGTTCGTCTTTGCCGCCAATAGCCCGGAGCATCAATCGCTCTTTCAGTCGGGCTGGTTCATCGAGGGCCTGCTTTCTCAAACGCTCGTGGTCCATATGCTGCGTACCCAGAAGATTCCCTTCGTCAACAGCACAGCGGCTTTGCCGGTCTTGCTGATGTCGAGCGTCATCTGCGTACTGGGGATCTATTTGCCGTTCTCTCCGCTGGGAGCAGCCATCGGATTGCAGCCCCTGCCTATCGCCTACTTCCCGTGGCTGGCCGGAACGCTGCTCTGCTACTGCCTCGTCGCTCAACTGATGAAGACCGTCTACATCCGCCGGTTCGGACAATGGTTCTGACGGCCAAGCGCATGAGAGGTCCTGATCATGTCCACATCACCGTTGATCCTGAGATTTGCGCCGCCGCAGGCTGGAGACTGCCCGCGACAAGGGCCGCCACCGCCGAGGCGACAAGCGCCGCGTCCGCCCCACAATCGCGAGCCGGGCGATGCCAGGTCGTCGCTTCGGAATCGGTTGGACAGACGTTTGTGTTGGGCTTTGGCGGTTTTGGCGATGTTCGTGACGCATGCGGCCGTTCACCTTGCTCGTCGCCGTCTGCTGGACGGTTTCAAGCTCAGATTCCTGCTGCGTTGCGGCGCACGGTTGAACAGAGCGGCGATATCGCGAATGCGGCGTTGCCGCTGGTGAGCCACACAAGCGCAAAACGATCGCTTGCATGGAACCAAAGCACGAGGCCCGGACCTGAACCGGACTTCGATCAGCAAGGAGCTTCAAATGGACGACCCATCTAGTCGCGGCGCGACCAACAACTCGCGCCGCTTGAATTCACGAGAAAACTAGGAGGGCAGCTCGCGGCTATTGGCGCCGGGCGCTCTCGCAACCCGACGCCAGGAGTAGCCCATGACTTATTTTACGACCCACGGACTTCCCAATTTCACTATCACCACCGGACTGAAGGTTTTCAGGCGTCGTCGGGTTCTTTTTTGCCGACTGATGGTGATCGCTTTCTACTTGCTGGCGCTCGGTCTTGTAGCGGTTCTTCAGGTAACCAAAGCGCACGCGCAAGAACTTCAAACGACTCCCGGCCATCCGGATGCGGCACGGCTCAACACTAGTGGACCGCAACCCATCCTGGCGATGCCAACGAAGGCACCGGGGGCCTCGCGTGACAATAAGGTGGAATCGGGCGGGCCCGACTGGTCGGGCGTCTATTTTGGCGGACACACCGGTTTCGGGGCTGGCAGCCTTGGCCCGGGAACGAACCCCGTCTTGAATCAGTCCGTTGGCCTGCCGCCTACGGTGACAGGAATGATCGGCGGCTTTCAGGGAGGCTACAACTTTCAGGCCAGCGATCGTTGGGTGCTCGGCGCGGAAGCCGATGTCACTTTTGTGAGCCCGCCCGATGAGACGCGACGGATACCGGCTCCCTTCAACACATCCCTGGATGTCGTGGGGACGGTGCGTGGCAGGATCGGCTATGCTTTTGGCCCATTCCTCCCCTATGCAACGGGAGGCCTCGCTTGGACACGAACGAACGTCGACATCAATGGCGATGACGGCAGCGTTTTGTCAAAACTGGGGCGCTGGCACGCTGGGTGGACGGCAGGCGCAGGTGTCGAAATGGCCTTGGGCGGACCATGGACGGCACGCGTCCAGTACGACTACCTCGATCTGGCTTCCTCGACCTATCGACTCGATGGTGCCGGACTGCGCGATGTGTCCGTCCGCCCCCGAACCCAGAGGTTCACGCTTGGCCTGAACTACCGACTGGGCGATGTGGCCTCGACACTCCCAAGACCACCGGCAACTGTCGAAATGTCGCCGGACTGGAATATTCATGGCCAGACCACATTCATCGCCCAAGGCTATCCCGCGATTCGTTCCCCCTACGCTTCCAGCGCCAGCCTGCCCGGTGGTGGGCAAGTTCGTGAGACGTGGACCGCGGACGCATTTCTTGGCGTGAGGCTTTGGGACGGTGGTGCGTTCTATTTCAATCCCGAGCTAGCCCAAGGCTTCGGGCTGAACGGGACGCTCGGACTCGCAGGCTTTCCAAATGGAGAAGCGCAAAAAGGCGGCGCTGAATTTCCGAAATTTCGGCCACAGCGCTACTATCTTCAGCAGACATTCGGTCTTGGTGGCGAGCAGGAGGATGTCGCAGACGGCCCCCTGCAACTGGCGGGGCGACGCGATATCGATCGCGTCACTGTCACGGTTGGTCGTTTCGCGGTTGGCGATTTCTTCGACGCGAATGCCTATGCCAAGGATCCGCGCGCGGATTTCATGAATTGGGCAATCTGGTCGTCGGGGGCCTATGACTTCCCCGCCGACCTTCCCGGCATGACGCGCGGTGCGGTCATCGAGCTGAATCGTAAGGATTGGGCTGTGCGAGCCGGGGCCTTCCAAGTGCCCAGGGAGCCGAACAGTGATGTTTTGGTCTTCAATGGGGGCGGCGGTGGCGCCGTCGAGTTCGAGGAACGGCACAGCCTGTTCGGGCAGCCGGGTAAGGTTCGGATCGGCGCTTTCATCAACCGTGGTTACACCGGCGCGTATCGCGACGCTATCAACCTCGCGCAAGCGAGCCCTCAAACAGATATCAACGATGCGATGACGGCCCTGCGCCGCAATCAGAATAAGTATGGCTTTTATGGAAATATCGAACAGGCTTTGACAGCTGACCTCGGGCTTTTCGCCCGTGCAAGCTGGAACGACGGCCGCACCGAAATCCTCTCCTTCACGGACATCGACCGCAGCATTTCCGGTGGTTTCTCCCTAAAGGGTTCTGCATGGGGACGGCCTGCGGACACGATCGGAGTCGGTGCTGCGGTCAACGGCCTCTCGAGTGCACATCGTAACTTCCTCGCCGCCGGAGGCACGGGGTTGCTGATCGGTGATGGGAGACTGCGCTACGGCCACGAGTCGATCGTCGAGGCGTATTACGCCTTGCGGGTCAACGGCTGGAGCACCGTCACCTTCGACTATCAGTTTGTTGCAAACCCCGCCTACAACGCCGACCGCGGACCAGCCTCGATTCTGTCGCTTCGCGCCCACGCCGAATTCTGACAGCGAGTGGAGTGGCAATTCCAGCAATAGCGCGGGCTTGCGCCTCGGGAGGGCGCGACCGACGCAACGAGATGGGAACACATTCAGATGGATTGGCAAAGCCTTGGCCACACCGCACTCACGCTCGGGGGCGCATTCCTTCTTGGCGGCTTGATCGGCTTCGAACGGCAATGGCGCCAGCGCCTGGCCGGGCTGCGAACCAATACCCTCGTCGCGCTCGGCGCGGCCATCTTCGTCCTCTTTGCCGGGCTGTTCCCCGGCGAGGCGAGCCCGACGCGCGTTGCGGCCCAGATTGTTTCCGGCATCGGCTTTATGGGCGCCGGCATCATCTTCAAGGAAGGGTTGAATGTGCGCGGGCTCAACACCGCCGCGACGCTGTGGTGCTCCGCCGCGATCGGCGCGCTGTGTGGGGCCGGATTTTTCTTTCATGCATTGATTGCGACGACGTTCGTCATCGCCGTCAACGCAGTTCTGCGCCCGCTCGTGCGCCTCGTTGAGCGCCAGTCATTCGCCGCAAGCCCGTTGGACAGCGCATATGCGATCAGCATCATCTGCCATGGAGAGGCTGAGGCGCATGTTCGGGCGCTTCTTCTTCGCGATCTCGCCGGTGCGCTGCACATCCGCGACCTCGAAAGCACGAATATCGAGGACACAAACCGAGTCCAGGTGAGCGCGACAGTGCGAGCCGACACTCGGCAGGATCGCCTTTTGGAACAGATTATCGGTCGTCTCAGTCTGGAGCCGCTGGTAACATCTGCTCGGTGGCGGTTCGAGCCAGGCGAGTGACCGAGAAGCAATAGTTATCTAGGTACACGGCGGAGTAGATTCTCCAGGGAAGAATATTGAAAGTAGGTAAGTTGATCGAGAAGGTGAACAATGCTCAAGATCGCCAATGATATACGTCCCGGATCGGCGCTGACGTTGATCGCGATGGGCGTTGCGATGGCCGGCATTTTTATCGCCGATACGGTCACGGACTACGCCATCGCAGCGGCCGTATTCTACACAGCGGTCATTCTCGTTGCGACACGCATCTTGTCTGGCACGGCTGTAGTGGCCCTCGCTTGCATTTGTGTCGCGCTGACCCTGATCAGTTTTTTCTTGACCCACTCCGGTGCGTATGAGGTCGGCATCGTCAATACCGGGATTAGTATCGTTGCGATCGGCGTTACAACCTATCTCAGTTTAAGGATGGTGGCTGCGAAGGCCGAGGCGCTGGAGGCGCGCGATCGGCTTTTGCGAATTGCGCGGGTCACGACGCTCGGTCAACTGTCGGCGTCGATCGCGCACGAAGTCAACCAGCCCCTGGCTGCCGTCGTCGCCAGCGGCGGCGCGTGCACCCGATGGCTTGCCCAGGAGCCGCCAAATCTCGACAAGGCCCGCCTCGCGCTCGACCGCATCGTCAGCGATGCCAACCGGGCAAGCCAGGTCATCGCGCGCATTCGCGCCCTTTCGAAGGGCGAGGCGCCGCGCCGACAACCATTCGACCTCAGGGAAGCTGTCATGGAAATCGCGACCTTGTCGCGCGGCGAGATCGAGCGTGGCGGCGTCGCCTTGCAACTGGACCTGCATGACGGCCTACCTCGCGTTTTTGCCGATCGGGTCCAGATCCAGCAGGTCATCAGCAATCTCGTCCTCAATGCGACCGAGGCGATGTCGGACCGCGCATTGCCCGAGCGTCGTCTGCGAATTGCCGCCTCGCAGGATGGACGGGATGCGATCGTTCTCGCGGTGGCCGATTCCGGCACCGGTCTGGCGCCGGGAGCTCGTGAGCACCTCTTTGACGCCTTCTGGACGACGAAAGAGGGAGGCATGGGTCTTGGCCTTACCATCAGTCAGACGATCGTTGAAGCGAATGGCGGACAGATTTCCGCGGCTCCAGTCCCTGGAGGCGGGACCGTATTTGAGGTGCGCCTGCCGCGCCACATGGAGGCAGCCTGATGAAAAATGAACCGACGGCGGATTCGCGGCCGCAGCCCATCGTCTATGTCATCGATGACGATCGGTCCGTTCGCGCCGCGCTCGAAGATTTGCTCGCATCCGTTGGGCTACAGGTGCGCTCGTATAGCTCGGTTGCCGAATTTCTGGAAAGCTCCATGCCGGACGCGCCCGGCTGCCTGCTGCTCGATGTGAGAATGCCCGGACAAAGCGGGATCGATTTTCATCGGCAAATGCCTGAATACGGCATTCATCTGCCGACGATATTCATCACGGGACATGGGGACATCACGATGGGCGTGAACGCCATCAAGAATGGCGCCTTCGAGTTCTTGACCAAGCCGTTTCGCGACCAAGACCTGCTGGATGCTATCCAACAAGCGATCGAAAAAGACCGGCGAAGGCGCGAGAGCGAAGCGCGTTCGCTGGATTTGAATGCGCGTTGGGAGACATTGACGCCCGGCGAACGAGACGTTTTCAAGCTCGTTGTAAAGGGCCTCCTCAATAAACAAATCGCCGCCGACCTGAATGTTAGCGAGATCACGGTGAAGGTTCGCCGTAGCCATCTCATGCAGAAGATGCAGGCCAAGACGATTATTGACCTTGTTAGAATGTCGGACAGTTTGAGCGTTTGAATCTCGACTGAGAGGAGAGCCCCTGCACCGCGAACTGGTGCGCGATCTGCGCGGGCGTGCCACCCCCCCCCCTTTCAGAACACGGTATATTTCGAAGATACGTTGGTATATCGAATCTATATAAGATCATCGGCCAATGAGCGTCTGTAGCCGTCTATTCTAGGGTGAGAATCGGGAGGTCTTGCCTTAGCTGCGGTCGGGGCGCGATGGTCGTGGTAGATGGTGCTTACAGAGCGATGCTCGCAACGAGCGGACGATGGACCGTCGCGAGGCCAGGAATCATTTCGAATAGATCTCGGTCGCAATTGACCGATGCTTGAATTCCGCCAGATCTGGTATTTTCTTGCGGCGGCCGAATATGGCAGCTTCCGAAAGGCGGCCTTGGCCTTGGGAATACAGGAATCGGCGATCAGCCGTCGCGTTCGCGATCTCGAAGACGAACTCGGCGCTTCCCTATTTCAGAGGCACAACGGCGGCGTCTGCCTGACGTTGGCAGGACAGCAGTTTGTGCGTCGAGCACGCAAAGCACTTCAACAGATCGACTGCGGCGCGAAGGATGTGGCCGCCATAGGTCGCTCCGAGCGGGGGCATATCAAGGTCGGCATCTTTTCGTCGCTCGCGTCTGGATTCCTGTCCGATCTGCTGGGAGCCTACGGCAAGGAGCATGCAAGTGTACGGGTCGAATTTTTTGACGGCGATCCTGCGGATCACGTTGCCTCGATCCGGCGACTTCAACTCGATGTGGCTTTTATCACGGGAACCACACAGTGGTCGGACTGTGAAACAGAGCAACTTTGGTCCGAGCGAGTATTCGCCGTACTTCCCAGCGATCATCCTCTCTCTGAGAAATCGGAGCTTGGCTGGCGTGATCTTGTGGACGAGAGATTCATTGTAAGTGACGGTGCCCCTGGATCGGAAATTCACGACTATTTGGTTCAACGCCTCGCCGATCTTGGGCGTCACCCAGAAATCGATACCCAATACGTCGGGAGGGACAATCTCCTGTCGCTTGTGGCGATCGGCCAAGGCGTCACGGTCATGAGCGAGGCCGGGACGGCGGCTCAGTTTCCGGGAACTGCCTATCGGCAGCTTGCCGGCGAGGTTCTGCCGTTCTGCGCGGTGTGGTCGCCGCGGAATGATAACCCGGCCTGGCGCCGCCTCCTCAGTCTTGCGCGTTCAATGTCGCGCTCGGCTGCCGCCACAATCATTCAGACGGTTTCGGCAGTTCTTTTGACTTCCTCGCTTTCGCAAATCCCCGATCCGTGGCTATGAACCGCTCCAGCATCGGAGCGATGAGGCGAACGGGATCGGCCGGCGGTTGCCTCGCTTCGCGGCCGAGAATTTCTGCGTAGGCCGTTAGGTCGCGATGCAGGCTTGCCGGTAACTCCACCGTGACCTTCACCGGTTTGTCGTCGACGATCGCTCCCAATTTCAGCTTGGTCATGTCAGCCTCCGTAGGGTTCGAGAACGAGATCGCGGGTGACGATGACGCGGACGGGCAAGCCTGGCCGGATGGTGAGGGTCGGTGCGATGTTGAGCTGGCGCTGGACGATCTGCTGGCCGGTTTGACTGACGCTATTGGAGGCACCCTGTCGCAGCGCCCGCACAATATCGCTGTCCTGGCCAGACGAGCCCGCCTCCGCACCGATGCTCAGAATCGTGGAAAGTGCAGCGGCCTTGAACAGTTCGCCCCAGTGATAGTCGACGCCATCCTCAAGGCCCGCATAGCCCTCGGCGTCCGCACCAGGCTGACGCTCCAGAACGATGGAGCGGCCATTGGGGAAGATCAGCCGGTTCCAGACGAGAAGTATGCGCCTCTGACCGAAGCCGACGCCACTGTCATACTGGCCGATAACGCGCGTGCCCTGTGGCACAAGCAGGATCTTGCCGGTCGGGCTGTCATAGATGTTCTCCGTCACCTGTGCGGTGATCTGACCCGGCAGGTCGGAGCGGATGCCGGTGATGAGCGCGGCCGCGATGACGGCGCCGGCCTGCAGGACGTTCTTCGACGCTGGCGCGGCAACGCGATCCGGCGAGACAGTGCGCTTGTCGGGCGTCTGATTGAGGAATGCGAGCTGACGATCCTGCGCGGAGGGTGTCGCTGGCTGCGGCGCAAGGCCGAGGCTGGCGAGATCGGCCGACGGCGTGGCGGTCGCAGTCGGCTGTGTCGAAGCTCCAGCCGTAGCGGGCCGAGTCTCGGTGGATGCGAACAGCCGTGCGGTCCGAGCCGCCTCCAGTTCCTGCGCCCGGCGCTGTTCCTCGGGGCTCGGTCCCGTCGGACCTGATGCCGGTGCGCCGATCGGCGGCACTGTGCCACCGTTCTGCGCGTTGAGGATCGGGCGACCGAGGTCGCCGGGCAGCGGCGGGCCGAGCTTCGGGACGCCGGAATAATCCTTCGGCAATCCAGCCAGACCGTCCGGTGTCGAGCGGTTGTCCGTAGAGTAAAGCTCCTGACCCTGGCCGCTGTGACGAGTCTGGAGCGCATAGATCAGCGCCCCACCGACACCGAGGCTTGCCGCAAGACCCAGACCGGCCAGCACCTTGCGGGACAGGCGGGTCACACGCGGCGGCTCGGCGCGCAGCCGCATGGTCGCGGCCGGCTCGCCGGTCAGCGGCCGAGCGTCGTCGTCGGTCGGCTGAGGCTGGGGCGCCGAACCGGGCGTCCGGCCTTCCTCCTTTTCGGGATCGCGTTCGTCGCTCACGATGCCGGCCTCCCGTCGGTGCGGGAGATGCGGACACGCTTCTGGTTCTTGCCCGCGCCGAACCGCAGTTCGGCGGCGGCGAACAGTCGATCGACGATCATGTAGTTGCCGCGCACGCGATAGTTCACCAGCTCGGAGGTGTCGCCCTCCGGTCCGACCACGAACAAGGGCGGCATCTCGCCCTGTCCGATGCCGCGGGGGAATTCGATGAACACCTGCTTGCCGTCATCGAAGGCGCGCAGCGGCCGCCACGGTGCGCGGTCGCCGGTCACCTCGTAGCGGAAATTGACACGGGCGAGATCGATGCCGCCCGACACCGGCTGCGCGGCCTCGGCTTGGCTGTTCTGGCGGCGCAGCGCGATGAGCTGGTCCTGCGGATATTGCCAAGACACCGATGCCATATAGGTCGATGGCGTCGCGCGCAGCTCCATGTGATAGGTGCGCCGGTCGGTGTTGATGACGAGATTGGTCATCAGCTCGGCCCGCGTTGGCTTCACGAGGATATGGACCTGCTTGGCCGCGCCAACGCCGCTCTCGGTATCGCCGATGATCCAGCGCACTGTGTCGCCAGCGGCGACAGGACCGGAGCCGACGAGCTGCTCGCCGGGCTGAAGCGCGATGTCGGTGATCTGCCCCGGCGAGGCGTAGACCTGATAGAGCGCGCCATCGACGAAGGGATAGACCTGCATCGAGTTGATGAAGCCGTTGCGGACGGGCTGGACGCGCGCTGCGGCATTGGCCTGGTTGACGCGCGCGGCGGGATCGGACGGTTCCGGCTCGGGCTTGCCGTCCTTGCCGATGGGCTTCAACTGACCAGGCAGCGGGAGCGGTTTGGGAAGCTCCACCACCCGGACGGGCGCTGGCGGATCGGAGGTCTGCACAGCCGGCACCGCATTGTCGTAGGAAATCTCCGGCGGCGGGGTGTGAGTGGCGCACCCTGCCAGCGCCGAACCGGCGAGCAAGATTCCCGGCAAAGCGGATTTGCGGAAAACCGGAACTACGTGGATGAGCAAAGCCGGGAGCCCTGCACTCCAAGGGGCGGCTTTGCGGAGTGCGGGCGTCATTGTCCAAGCTCCTTCGACCAGTTGATGGCGTTGATGTAGATTCCGAGTGGGTTCTTCCGCAGCGTGTCGGCGTCGCGTGGGGGCTGCACGACGACGGTGAGGATCGCGGACCAGCGTTCGGTGGAGGCCAGTGAGCCGTCCTGATAGCGTCGCTCGATCCAGGCGATGCGGAAGCTCGACGGCGAGGCGCGGATCACCGACGACACTTCGATCGCGATCTGCTGCTTGCCGACCTTGGTGAAGGGGTCGTTGGCGCGCGCATAATCGTTCAGCGCGAGCGCGCCACCCTGTGTCGTGAAGTCGTAGGCGCGCAGCCAGTTCTGCCGCACGATGATGGCGTCGGACGGGATCGAGCGGACCTGCTCGATGAAGCGCGCGAGGTAGAAGGCGATTTGCGGATCGTTTGGCTGATAGTCGGCGGTCGCCGGCGCGATCGCCTGCGCCTGGCCGAGCCGGTCGACCTGCACTACCCAAGGCACGATCGAGCCGTTGGCGGACTGCCAGACCAGCGCGGCCGAAAGGCCGCCCGCGAGGGCCAATGATCCGAAGGCCATGTAGCGCCAGTTACGGGCCTGCACGCGGGCGGAGCCGATGCGATCGTCCCAGACCTGAGCGGCGCGCTGATAGGGAGTCTCGGGCTGAGGGGCTTTGCCGTAGTGGGTGGATGGTCGCTTGAACATGGTCAGTCGCTTTCGGAGAGGTTGACGGAGGAGCCGCCGCCATGGCTGTCGCCGCTACGCACGGCGTGGGCGGCGGCCTGAACGCCATGGGACATCTGCTGCGAGCGCTTCATGCGTTTCGCCCAGGCCGGCGGCCCGTCGCTGGTGGAAGACGCAGCTCCGGGAGATGCGGCCTCCGCGGTGGCGGTCGTCGCAGCACCGGATGCGCCGGTGGCGATCTCCGTCGCGGCCTGGCCACCGGCCTGATAGCTCTGCTTCAGGCTGTCGGCGGCACGACCGGCTGCGCGCTTCAGCGGTGAGACGGCCGCCTTCGCGCCGGTGCTGGCAACACTGCCAAGACCCGACGCGACGCCGGATGCGCCGGCCTGGCCGGCCGCGCCGAGGCTGTAGGCGGTGGAGGCGCCACCGGCGAGGGCTGCACCGCCACGCGCGGCGGCGGCAGCGCCGCCAGCAAGTGCAGCGCCGCCTGTCACGACGGCGCCGGCAGCGGCCGCGCCTGCTGCGACAACGCCGCCGGCGGCAAGACCAGTGCCAATGGCCGCGCCGGCGCCGAGCTGCGGGCCACCGGAGATGAGGCCGTTAGCGATGCCGGGACCGAAGATGCCGAGACCAAGCAGCGACAGCGCGGCAAGCACGATCGCCATGGCATCGTCGATCGATGGCGTTGCGCCGTTGAAGCCCGAGGTGAACTCGGAGAACAGCGTCGAGCCGATGCCGATGATGACGGCGAGCACCAGCACCTTGATGCCGGAGGAGATGACGTTGCCGAGCACGCGCTCGGCCATGAACGCCGATTTGCCGAACAGGCCGAAGGGAATGAGGACGAAGCCGGCGAGCGTGGTCAGCTTGAACTCGATCAGGGTGACGAAGAGCTGGATCGCCAGGATGAAGAACGCCAGCAGCACCAGCGCCCAGGCGAAAAACATGCAGGCGATCTGGATGAAGTTCTCGAAGAACGACCAGTAGCCCATCAGGCTGGAGATGGAGTCGAGCAGCGGCCGGCCGGCATCGAGACCAGTCTGCGCCACCTTGCCGGGGCGCATGAGATCGCTCACGGCAAAGCCCGTTCCCGAAGCCTTCAGGCCGAGGCCCGCGAAGCTCTCGAAGACGATGCGGGCGAGATTGTTCCAGTTGGAGATCAGGTAGGCGAAGACACCGACGAAGAGCGTCTTCTTGACCAGCCTCGCCATGATGTCGTCGTCGGCGCCCCATGACCAGAAAAGCGCGGCGAGCGTGACGTCGATGACGATCAAGGTGGTGGCGATGAAACCGACTTCGCCGCCGAGCAGCCCGAATCCTCCGTCGATGTAGCGAGTGAAGACCTCGAGGAAATGGTCGATGACACCGGTGCCGCCCATGTCAGCGAACCTCTGGCTGAGCGGGCTCGGCCTGCATCGCAGGCCCGGTCACGTCCGCTGGCGCACTGTCTTTGTGGATGGGAGCGGCCGACGCGGGCGCGCTTGGAAACAGCGTGGTCGGCGCAACCGGCGATGGTGATGAAACGGGGGCCGGCTGGCCGAGGAAGCGGCGCCGGTTCTCTGCCCATGCCTTCAGGCAATTGGGATCGCGCGTGCCGGCCTCGCCGATCTCGGAACAACGAAGCAATTCGGCGGCGAGAGGATCCGATGTTGTGACCGGACGGCCCTGCGTCGCGAGGACGTCCGTCGAAACGTCCTTGCGGTTCATCTCGATCGCGGTCGCCGTGATGGCGACCGCGACGAAGACGATGGCGCCGACGCGAGCGAGGGTCTTGCCGTCCATCGTGCCAGCCTCAGTTGCCGCTGTTCGGGAACATGCGGGCATTGCCGGGCTGGTAGCCCGAGCCCGGCGTCAGGAAACGCCGGCGCTGCTCGCGGCCCTGTTCGGCGGCGGCGGCCTGCTCGGCCGACTGCAAGGCCTGCGCCCGGCCGTTGGCCGCCACGACGGCGGTGAGATCCGCGAGTTGCTGCGCCTGGAGCGCAAGGAGTTGGTTGCCGGCCTGCGTCGCCTGCAGCGCGCCGGTCGCGCCCTGGCTCTGGCCGATCAGCGCCGACATCTGCGTGCGATTGGTGTCGATGTTGCCGACGACGCCCGCCTGCACCCGCATTGCGTCCTGCAGGCCGCCGACCGTGTTCTGCCAGCGCGAGCGGGCATCGGTGACGAGTTGCTGATCCGAAGCGGACAGCGAGACGTTCCCGTACTTCTGCTGGAACATCCGGTCGATCTGCTGGACGTCGTAGGCGATATTCTGCGCCTGGTTGAGAAGCTGCTGCGTGCGCTGGACGGACTGCTGAAGCTGTTGCAGCGACGAGAACGGCAGGCTCGCAAGGTTGCGTGCCTGGTTGATCAGCATTTGCGCTTCGTTCTGAAGCGAGGTGATCTGGTTGGTGATCTGCTGAAGCGATCGCGCCGCCGTGAGCACGTTCTGCGCATAGTTCGAGGGATCGAATACGATGATGGCGTGAGCGGGCGTCGCCAGCATGGGCGCGAGCGCGACGGGAGCGGTCAGCAGCGCGGCAGCAAAACGCGCTGCGCGGGAATTGCGCAGTTTCATTGGGACGTCTCCTTGTTGGTGAGCGTGGGGATGAGATCGGCGGCCCAACCGACCTCACGGTGATCGAGCCATGCGGCGAGGAAGCCGTCGCGGCCGTGTTCGGCGACGATGCGGGCAATGGCCGCCTGGTCGGTCTTCGATGACGCGGCGCACAGAGCGAGCGCGACATCGGACAGACCGAGCTCGAAGAGGCGGTTGCCGCGCCGCGACTGGCAGTAATAGTCGCGCTTGGGCATTGCCCGCGCGATGATCTCGATCTGGCGGTCGTTGAGGCCGAAGCGCCGATAGATCGCCGTGATCTGCGGCTCGATCGCGCGCTCGTTCGGCAGCAGAAGCCGGGTCTGGCAGCTTTCGATGATGGCAGGCGCGATGGCCGAGCCGTCGATGTCGCTGAGCGATTGCGTGGCGAAGATGACGCTGGCGTTCTTCTTGCGCAGCGTCTTCAGCCATTCGCGGAGCTGGCCGGCGAAACCGTCATCGTCCAGCGCCAGCCAGCCTTCGTCGATAATGAGAAGAGTCGGCGAACCGTCGAGCCGATCTTCGATCCGATGGAAGAGATAGGAGAGAACCGCCGGCGCCGCGCCGGTGCCGATCAGCCCCTCAGTCTCGAACGCTTGAACGAACGCCGAGCCAAGATACTCGCGTTCAGCGTCGAGCAGCCGGCCGTAGGGACCGCCGACGCAATAGGGCCTGAGCGCCTGTTTGAGATCGTTCGACTGGAGCAGCACGACCAGGCCGGTGATCGTGCGCTCCTCGACGGGCGCCGATGCCAGCGAGGTCAGCGCCGTCCAGATATGCTCCTTCACCTCGGGCGTGATCGCCACGCCCTCGCGGGTCAGGATCGATACGATCCAGTCGCCCGCCCAGGCGCGCTCGGGCACGTCGTGAACGCGGGCGAGCGGTTGAAGGCTGACGTTATCGGTCGCGCCGTCACTGAGATCGCCGCCGAGGTCATGCCAATCGCCGCCCATGCCGAGCGCCGCCCATGCCGAGCGCCGCCGCGCGGATCGAGCCGCCGAAGTCGAAGGCGAAGACTTGGGCGCGAGCATAGCGTCGGAACTGCAGCGCCATCAGCGCCAGCAGGACCGACTTGCCCGCGCCGGTCGGGCCAACGATCAGCGTGTGGCCGACGTCGCCGACGTGAAGCGAAAGCCGGAACGGGGTGGAGCCTTCGGTCTTGCCGAAGAGCAGTGGGGGCGCTGCAAAATGCTCGTCCCGTTCCGGCCCCGCCCACACCGCCGACAGCGGGATCATGTGGGCGAGATTGAGCGTGGAGATCGGCGGCTGGCGGACGTTCGCATAGACGTGGCCGGGCAATGATCCGAGCCAGGCGTCCACCGCGTTGATCGTCTCGGCCA
This sequence comes from Bradyrhizobium sp. Leaf396, assembly GCF_001424605.1. Lineage (NCBI taxonomy): Bacteria > Pseudomonadati > Pseudomonadota > Alphaproteobacteria > Hyphomicrobiales > Nitrobacteraceae > Bradyrhizobium > Bradyrhizobium sp. Leaf396. Next base: position 180,908 of record NZ_LMQJ01000002.1, on the reverse strand, counting down.
TGGCAGTGAAGTCGCGGCCCTGAATGACCTTCTCGACGAGGCGCAGCTTCTCGTCGGCAGCGCGCGGATCCTCGTCCCACACCGTCACCGTCGCGGTGACGTAGGCCATCCCGGCATAGTCGGCGCCGAGTTCCTGGAGCGCCATGTCGGCATCGGCGGCCTTGTTCGCGGCGTCGGTGTCCACGAGGACGGACGCCTCGTTGGTCATTACCTCCTTGAGGATCGCGGCGATCGACTTGCGCTTGGCGAACCATTGCCGGCGGATCTTGGTCAGCAGCTTGGTCGCGTCGGTCTTGTCGAGCAGGATCGCCCGCGTCGACCAACGATACGGAAATGCGAGACGGTTCAGCTCGTCGAGCAGGCCAGGTGTCGTCGCCGTTGGAAAGCCTGTGACGGTGAGGATGCGCAGATGCGACGCGCCAAGGCGCGGCTCGAGCCCGCCGGTGAGCGGCTGGTCGGCGAGCAGCGCGTCGAGATAGATCGGCGTTTCGGGGACGCGGACACGGTGCCGTTTGGTCGAGACGCAGCCGTGGAGATAGGTGAGCGTCTCCGCGTCATCAAGCCAGCGGCATTCGGGCATGAAGGCTTCGACCAGGCGCAGGATGCGATCGGTGCGATCGGCGAACCCGGTCATCACCTCGTTGGGGTCGAGGCCCGACTTTTCCCGGCCTTCATAGAGCCAGGATTCCGCGCGCGCGGCGTCCTCGGCCGGCGGCAGATAGGTGAAGGTCAGGAAATAGCTCGACTCGAAATGTGCGCCAGCTTCCTCGAAATCCGCTTTGCGCTCGGCGTCGACCAGCGCCGAGGCGGGATCGGGAAAGCGGCTGTCGGGATAGAGGTTCGAAGCTTGCCGCTGCGCCTCGACGAAGATTGCCCAGCCTGATCCAAGGCGACGGAACGCATTGTTGAGGCGGCCGGCGATGGCGACTAGCTCAGCCTGTACGGCGCTGTCGAGATCGGGGCCGCGAAACCGCGCGGTGCGCTGAAAGCTGCCGTCCTTGTTGAGGACGATGCCGGAGCCCACCAGCGCGACCCAGGGGAGGAAGTCGGCCAGGCGGCTGTTGCGATTGCGATATTCGGCAAGGTTCATCATGGCCGCGCTCCCCTCAGACCGAAAGGTGTGCGGGGACGCGCAGATGGCGGCGCACAACGTCGACGAAGAGCGGATCGCGCTTGGCAGCCCACACCGCGGTGACGTGGCCGATCGCCCAGATCGCGATCCCCACCAGCCAGAGGCGAAGCCCTAGGCCGACCGCGCCAGCGAGCGTCCCGTTCATGATGGCGATAGCCCGTGGGGCGCCGCCGAGCAGGATCGGCTCGGTCAGTGCCCGGTGAACGGGGACGGTATAGCCTGGGACGTCGCCGCCCTGATCGACAGCGCCCGTCATCAGACCAGCGCCCCGCCGCCGAACGAGAAGAACGACAGGAAGAAGCTCGACGCGGCGAAGGCAATCGAGAGACCAAACACGATCTGGATCAACCTGCGGAAGCCGCCGGAGGTATCGCCGAAGGCCAGCGTCAGGCCGGTAACGATGATGATGATCACCGCCATGATTTTCGCCACGGGACCTTCAATCGACTGCAGGATCTGTTGGAGAGGCTGTTCCCACGGCATCGACGAACCGGAAGCGTGAGCGGGGGCTGCCATCACCGCCGACAGAGTGGCGATGGAAACGGTCAAGACGAGATGATGGCGCGCGCGCCGCAGGCGTTGGATCACAGGCTTTCTCCTTCAGGTGCTGGGACGAACAAGCTCGAGCTGCCGTCGCCATCCGTGGTGGCCGGCGCGATGCGGTAGTCGCCGTCGAGACCGAGGCCTTCGACGCGCGAGAGTTCGGAGAGTCGCCGCGCGGACCCGCGACCGGAGAGGACGGCAACGAGGTCGATCGTTTCCGCGATCAATGCGCGCGGGACCGTGACGACTGCCTCCTGAATGAGCTGCTCCATGCGGCGCAGTGCGCCGATCGCGCTGCCGGCGTGGATGGTGCCGACCCCGCCAGGATGGCCGGTGCCCCAGGCCTTGAGCAGTTCGAGCGCTTCGGCGCCGCGCACTTCGCCAACGGGTATGCGATCGGGCCGCAGACGCAGCGAAGAGCGAACGAGATCGGAAAGTGAGGCAACGCCATCTTTTGTTCGCATCGCCACGAGGTTCGGCGCGGCGCATTGCAGTTCGCGGGTGTCTTCGATGAGGACGACGCGATCGGCGGTCTTCGCAACTTCGGCGAGCAACGCGTTTGTCAGCGTCGTCTTGCCGGTGGATGTCCCGCCGGCGACGAGGATGTTGGCGCGTGAGGAGACACTCCGGCGGAGTATCTCGGCCTGCGTCGCTGACATGATGCCGGCCGCGACGTAGTCGTCGAGCGTGAACACCGCGACAGCGGGCTTACGGATCGCGAATGCGGGGGCAGCGACGACGGGTGGCAGCAGGCCTTCGAACCGCTCGCCGGTTTCAGGCAACTCTGCGGATACCCGAGGAGCACCAGCATGAACCTCGGCTCCGACATGGTGCGCAACCAAGCGAACGATACGTTCGCCGTCCGCTGGTGACAGCCGCTCACCGGTATCGGAAAGTCCTTCGGAGAGTCGGTCGATCCAGAGGCGCCCATCGGGATTGAGCATCACCTCGACGATGCTGGCGTCATCAAGATAGCGCGCGATTGCAGGACCGAGCGCAGTGCGCAGCATCCTTGCGCCGCGCGCGAGGCCTTCCGAATTGTGGTGTGATGCTGTCATAGTGCCCCGTTTCTATCGGGGCCGATACAGTCCTTCCCCAGACGGGGATGATTAAAGGGGCCAGATTTCGGGGCGATTCAACAAAGATTCATCGACGTAGTAGTGTAGCGTGCAAATACAGGAGAACGGCGGTGTCGGACGCACGATACGCCAATACGCTCGCGGAGCTTGACCGGCTCTGCGCAAGCGTCTGATCCTCGCACAATGACCGCTCAATGCATTTGTTGTGGAGGTGATGGACATCCTCGATCGCGGAGATCATCCGGGGGGTGAGATCCTTCTTAATCGGGATCATGCACGGCGTTAGGCTGAACGGGACGGTACGTACGATAGCATCTTTGCAGCCATGAACCCCAGCCGAGTAGAGTAGCCTATGTTTCTTAGATCGGTTTTGGCCGCCGCCGCATTTGCTGCGGCGGTACTCCCCGCGGAATCGGTGTTCGCCGAGGGCGCCCGAAAAGCCAATCAAGGGCAACAGCGCGAGATCGGCAGCAAGGTAATTGAGAAGGCCAACGCCCTCCTTGACAGTTTAACACCGGCGCGGCGCAATGAAGCCCTCGTCGATTATAGATCACGGTGACGGACCGATCGGCGCGGAAAGAGATTTGTAGGCTTCCTCACCATTCAGCGCTGATTCAAGGCTATTTGACGCGCGATCGAACGCGGAAGAAACATCAACGCGTTTCGGGTAGCTCTGCACGGCTGAGCTTTTTGCGCACGCGCGCATGAATCTGGTCGACCCAAGCCAATCCCAATCGCCTGATGCGACCTTTCGGACACCTTAAGAGGAGAAAGTGTTCGATGCGAGACACCACAAAAAGCAGAAGGCGGATCCGAAGTGGCGGAGGCCAATGCGATAGTTGATTACTCATTGTTTTGCGTCTCCTTTGAGAAAATCTGCCACGGCTTTTTTTTGTTCGATGAATCTCAGGCGCTGGCACGCTATCCTGGCGTGCGCTTCGGCGGCCAGATCAACATGTTTGGAAGTGTCGGATAAAGGCGCAGACGCTCAAACGCCGCGGCTAAAGCCATCTCTCGGCGTCGAGCCGTCCAGCGGATATAATTTGCGATGAGCGCATAGGCGACAACGGGCAGCCTTTCGCCGCGTTGGACAAGGATAGCGATGCAACGTTCTAGTCCGTCATGGAGAGCACGCGTTGCAAAATAATGAAACGTGAACGGATCGCTGCGCGCTTTGGCAAAAGCGATCAGCATAGCGGCGATCAATCCGCAAGCATCGATCTCGCATTGAGAATCGCCGAAACAGCTGTCGACAAAAGCGATAATCTGAAAGCCCTTGGTCTGCTCGACTGAGGTCAGCGAAAAAGAACTACAAGAAGTTGCATCGGAAAGCGCCTGGATGCGTTCGGGAAGAGTCTTGAATTGTTCAGACATGAGGCGCCCCCATCAGCTAGTTAGAACAAAAGAGTTTTGTCTATTCAGATTGTTTCCTTTTCGTTTTGGTTGGCAGGCGACGACGCGGGGTATAGCAACGTCCGCGAGGCTATTGCGGACATGTCGGTGCTCGCGCCCGTGCGTCAACGTCGTCACCCGCCTTCTTGCGTGCTACTTCGAGCCGGTATTGCTTGTAGCAGCGTCGTTGCTGGTTGGCGTTCCGCCGATCTGGGGGATGCTGACCTCGACGCCGGTCGCGGCGACGAAGACCTTGAAGCCGATCAGCGCGACAGCAATCAGAAGATAGCCGCGTAGCACGCCCATCCAGACCTTCGTCATCAACGTCATATGCAGGGCAGGCAGCCGATTAAGCGGCGGCATGCGCCAGTTCCGGCGCTCGAGCATCGTCATCTTGGCGAAGCGGTGATCTTGATCGTTGCCATATGCGGCAGCGGGCACGTCATAACTACGCTTGCGTGCTGCGAACGAAAAGACGAACCCGCAAAGCCCCAGCAAAGAGCCGCCAATCAGTATTTTCAGAATTGTGCTGTCAGCCACATCTGGGAAGACGGTCGCCACGGTGAGGATGATCGAGAGCAACACAAGGGACCAGATTATTGCTCCGGTGAATACATTGAGCTTAGGACCGTTGGACCAGGGGCCGACAACCGCCTTGTCGTTGCAAAGGAGGAGCAGGAAGACCGTGGCACTTGGTAGCAGCACGCCAGCGAGAGCCTGCACGGCACTGACAAAGAGGCCCAGCAGCGCATCACTTGCGAAGGCAACAAGGCCTGCGGCAATGAATATGAGAATCCCGTAAGCAACGTAGAATCCGATGGCATCCGTGACTTTGCGATGCAATGAGTGCCTCACCCTGAGGACGTCGGCGATCGCATAAGACGTCGAGAGCGAGACGGCTGCTGCGCCGATGAGGCAAGCATCCAAAAGAGCGATTGCAAAAATCGTCGCCGAATATGGACCCACATATTTGTCCAGCGCCGTAAGCACCGCACCTGTATCCGTGAAATTGCCGAATTCCGGCCGTCCGGCAAACAATGCGGCACAGAACGCCATCATGGCAACGGCGCCGATTACTACCAGGAGGATCCCGAGGCAAAGATCGACTTTCTCGTAGCCGTTGAAGGCGGGCGTGATCCGCTTATCGACAACATAGCTTTGTTGGAAAAAGAGCTGCCAAGGTGCGACGGTCGTGCCAACGATGCCAATGACAAGCAGCATGACTGCCGCCATGTCGGAGTGAGCGGGCCATTGCGGCACGAGCAGTCCATGGGCGATCTCACCGATTGGTGGATGGATGGCGAGGAGCACAGGTATTAGCAACAGACTGCCAAAGACCAAAACCATCGCGAAGCGTTCAAACCGCTTGAAACTTCCGGTGCTGACGGCGGCCACTATGAGCACCGCCGCGACAATCAGTCCCGGAACTCTTGGCAAACCAAAATATTGGAGTGCGAATACGATGCCGATGAACTCGGTTACAATGGTTAGTCCGTTGAGAAGAACTAGGTCTATAAGGCTGAAGGCACCCCAGAACTTTCCGAAACGTTCGAATATCAGTCGTGCATGGCCAACGCCCGTCACAGCACCTAGCCGTGACACCATCTCCTGATTCACGTAAATCACCGGGATCAAGAGCATCAACGTCCACAGCAGAGAGGTGCCGTAGTTCTGACCTGCCTGCGTATAGGTTCCAAAAGCGCCGGCATCATTGTCGCCGACCATGACAATCAGTCCCGGGCCGACGATTGCCATCAAGGTCGCCAGCCTAGCCCGCCAAGTCTTTCGTACACCGGTGTCGTGCTGCCGGATGGTGCCGAACGCGCCGTGGATGTCGCCAATATGCGCGCTATCCAGGACAGCGGGCGCGCTTGAGGCCAATTCGATTTGTTCAAGCGATGTCGCAGAGGTATCGGACATTTCAAACTCCGTTGAGTTTTGCTCGTTTTTGGGTGAATTCACTGGATCAGAGCGAAGCGGTTGTTGGCTGGCCCCGCTGCGGCGGATGCTTTGCGACTGGGCAAGCTCCAGCCGTGTTGGGCGGAATGGCGAGCACGGCGAGCCCGACGTTGATTGCCCGTTGGACGAGATCGGCGGTGTGGCGCCCCCCTGGGAAAGCCACGACAAAGTCGGGTCGGCTGTCTGTCAGCATGAAATCGCAGCGCAGCCCTTCGGCCTTCTTGCCGTAAAACTCCCAATTTGGCGGGTAACGCACCACAGCGATCCCATGGCGACGCGCCCACGCCTCAGCGATGATGCCGACGCCTGCAATGCTGCCGTGGACCACAACGCTGATTGGCTTTCGCCAATGCAGTGCAGTTAGTTCGTGATGCACCATCTCGGCGTCCTCGAAGTGACGTCCTCCACAGACTAGGAGGCGCATGGCCGTGTCCTTTCGGGCTGCTCTTCGGGACACGGTGCTGGTGCGCGCGAGTTGGCGGTGATGCAGGGCGCAGGTACGCGATTTCCTTCCGAGCTGTCGTTGACCGGGGCGGGATCAGTCGTTCCCCGACGCGGCTTAGGAAGCTTTTCGGCAATGCCCATGCTTTCCACGCGGCGCCGCATCTCGGCCCAGACTTCGCTGGGTTCAATATTGAGTGCGTGCCACAGAACGACCAAGTGATAGAGAAGATCGGCACTTTCGCTGACCGTCTTTTGGGTCCGCTTCCTCACCGCCTCGAGAGCGACCTCGGCAGCCTCCTCGACAACCTTCTGCGAGATCTTCCGCAATCCGGCATTCATCAGCTCTGCCGTGCGAGCATGCTCCGTCAATGTCACATCATTCAGCGCGTTGTAGAGCTGCTCTAAATCGTTGGCGAAGATAGTATTCGCGCAAGTCGTATTAGTGCCTGCGGGGCGCGCAGGCAGCAAAGCCACCACTGCATTCATTAGTTAATCCCTTCGTTTGAACTTTGCTGCCAACAGCAGCGCTACGCTGCGCACGGCATTGCCGTGTGTCGCTATGATCAATCGTCAGGATTCTTCAGAGTGGCGGATGTCTCCAATTGCCAGCCCCCAATCAGCCGGCCATCGGATTCCTGATGCCAATGGGCAAGAAGCTTTGGTCTCGCCAAGTTGCGAGCGCCCAATTTCAAGCCGGGAAACACCCCGGCGAATTGAATATCATCATGGGCGACCACCGGTGGCGCCCGACGTGTGTCGATGTTGAGATGAGCGGCCATGGCCACCTCCGTCTGTTCAAGCAGTTGCTCGAACCCGGGTGGCCTGGACGGACGGTGCTCAGCGTCGAAGTGCTGGCGCAGTTACGTCGGCAGAACCGACCCGAGCGATGATGCAACCCAGCGGAGCGTCGATAGCAGGTGACTGACGCCTACTATCTCCCTCCGAGGGGTCGTTGCTAGATCGCGGGTTCATATGATCCTCTGCTGTGCCAATCCGGATCCAATTCACGACGAACTGGACCACGACGCGAACAACCCTGCCGGTCTTCACTTCGCGCGACATTCATATATACTCTGGGGGGTATATTACAACTATACCCGGGTATAGCGGAGGGACGCGATGGCGCATGCGGTGGCTGAGAAGCAGAAGCTGCTGAATAGGGTCCGACGCCTTCGAGGTCAGGTCGATGCGATTGAACGGGCCCTCATCGCGGATGAGAGTTGCGGCGACGTGATGCGGATAGTCACGGCCACGCGCGGTGCGATCAACGGAATCATGGCCGAAGTCGTCAATGGGCACATTCAAGCGCATATGGTCGATGCGAACCGCACGCCCACAGAAGCTGAACGTAATGCCGCGCTCGAATTAGTCGACGTTTTGCACACCTACATCAAGTGAACTGCGATGGCTCCACAAAAAACACCAGTCAATCAGCCTGCCCACGTCGATCCTATAGATCACGAGGCAAACTTGACGCATCGATACCCGCTCGGCACCCGTTCAAGGGAACTACTGACGTTCATCGATGGGCTATGGCGCCTCGTTAGGTCTGGAACGCTTCCCTTGCTGATCGGCATCCTCACTATCGGCATCTTCATCATCGACACCATAACCCCTTACGAGATATCCGCTGCGACGTTTTATGTGATTGTCGTTCTATTGTCGGCTCGCTTCAGCCACACGCGGGGCATGGGCACGGTCTCTGGAATATGCATCGCGTTGACGATCGCGAGCTACATCCTGACGCCGAGTGGAAGCTTCGGAACCGGAGTCGTCAACACCTCGATCAGCCTGCTGGCGATCGCGGCAACGACCTATCTCGCTGTCAAGATGGAGACCGCTCGTGTGGCGGCCGAACAGGCGCAGACCCGCCTTGCGCACGTCGCTCGGATCACGACTCTCGGCGAGATCGCTGCCTCAATCGCCCATGAGGTCAATCAGCCGCTCGCCGCAATCGTGACCAACGCCAATGCATGTACACGCTGGATTCACGGAGATCCCGCGAACCTAGAAAAAGCCGCGTCTTCGATAGATAGCATCGTCAGCGACGCAAACCGAGCAAGTGAAATCATCAAGCGCGTCCAAGCGCTGTCTATGCGTGCAGAACCAAAGAGGTCCTGGATTGAGATCAACGTCGTAATCAGAGAGGTGCTGGGGCTTTTGCAAAGCCGTTTCCGAGAAAGCCGAGTTTCCGTTTATACGAACCTGTCGAGTGATCTGCCCATGATCTTCGGTGATCGTATTCAACTTCAACAGGTTGCACTCAACCTTCTCGTGAACGCGATAGATGCGATGGGTACGCTGCAGAGCAGTGTTCGTGAGATTCGAATAAACTCCGCTAAATCAAGCGCGTCCGGCGTGATGATCACGATAGAAGACACGGGAGGCGGTATCGATCCTGGCTTCGTAAGGCATCTTTTCGATGCCTTTCACTCCACCAAGAGCGATGGCATGGGAATTGGACTTTCAATATGCCGATCAATTATTGAATCTCACGGCGGTAATATTTGGGCTGAGCCGACCAATCCGCGCGGCGCTACCTTTTGTTTTACTCTGCCTGGCGACAGGGAGAAAATACTATGAGACAGTCGAAACAGCCCGTCGTTGTGGGCGGCACGGTAGCCGTCGTCGACGATGATCTTTCCGTGCGTGAAGCGCTCAGAAATCTCCTGAGTTCTGTCGGACTTGATATTCACACCTTTGCGTCTACGCACGAGTTTTTGGCGTGGTCGATTCCTGATACGCCGATTTGCTTGGTATTGGACGTTAGAATGCCGGGTCAGAACGGCTTGGATTTCCAACAAGAGCTTTTCAGAACGCGTGTGGAGATCCCGGTCGTGTTCATTACGGCGCACGGGGATATCCCGATGTCGGTCCGGGCTATGAAGTTTGGCGCGATCGAATTTCTGACCAAGCCGTTTAGGGACCAAGACCTACTTGATGCGATCTATCTCGGTCTCCAGACTTCGCAAATCCGACGAAACGAGAAGACAATGACAGCTGATCTTCGCGCGCGGTACGATTCGCTTTCTGTTCGCGAGCGCCAAGTTATGGACATGATACTTGATGGAAAACTCACAAAGCAAATTGCTGCGAAGTTTGCACTCAGCGAAATCACGGTGAAGGTGTGTCGGGCGCAGATCATGCGGAAGATGGAGGCGGCATCCTTGCTTGAACTCGGGCGGATGTCCGAGAGATTGGAAAGAATAAGGGATTGAGAGGCAGTCGATTATTGCTGACTTCAATGCGGCCTTGGAGAGCAGCTTGGGCTCACGCAGGAGCGTGCGCGATCTGACGAGCTATTCTGCCTCGCCATCAACGTCCTCAGAAATCTCCTGATGAAGCTTCGGGCCCTTCGCGAGACGGCGGCCGAGAGCTGTGACAAACTGATCATAGCGTTCGCCAGCTTTGGCGCGCGCGGCCTGCGCAGCAGGTTCTGGCAAACTCGGTGTGGTGGTCACCCAGAAGCGCACGAAGACTGCGAGCATCTCGACCGATATTCCGATATCGCGCTCCATCCGCGACATGCGTCGGTCGAGCTGGTCGAGGCGTTTCGTGATGACGGCCTCCTGGCGTTCGGCGGCATCGGGTGAGAGGAATGACTCGATCGCCGCCTCCGCGACCAACGATCGCGAATGGTCGCGGCGCGCGGCGTGATCTGCGAGCCGGTTCATGACAGAGGGGTCGAGATAGACGGAGAGGCGTTGCTTGCGGGGTGGTTTCGTCACGGGCGTCTCACAGCTCCATGCCGTCACCGGGGTCGAGCGAGACCTGGCGCGCGACGCCCTGCATGAGCCGGTTCATACGGCTGGTGCGCACGGCATCGTCGTCAGACTCGTCCCGATCGGTATCGATCTCGAACGGGTTGTCGATTGGCACTTTCTTCTCGACGGGGTTCACCCGATTGAGTTCCGGTTGCTGGCGGCGTTCCGACTCGGTTGGATCTTCATCGGCGGGCTGCGCTAGCAAGGTGGCCTCGGCAATCTGTGGTCGGGCTGGCAACTGGTGCGTGGTCCAATCGTCGGGCTGTCCTTGCTGCGACGTTGTGAGCGCGGGCGGCGGCAGCAGGCGTTCCTTGAACCGAGCATCCTCGTAATAGCGCGCCTTCTTCGCACGAATCGGCGGCGTGCCCGCCGCCATGACGATCTCGTCGGTGGGAGGGAGCTGCATGATTTCGCCAGGTGTGAGCAGTGGCCGAGCTGTTTCCGAGCGCGAAACCATCAGATGGCCAAGCCAGGGGGACAGCCGGTGGCCGGCATAGTTCTTCATGGCCTTCATCTCGGTGGCGGTGCCGAGGGCGTCCGAAACGCGCTTGGCGGTACGCTCGTCGTTGGTCGCGAAGCTGACGCGCACATGGCAATTGTCGAGGATCGAATTGTTCGCCCCGTAGGCCTTTTCGATCTGGTTTAGGGATTGCGCGATCAGGAAGCTCTTCAGACCGTAGCCGGCCATGAAGGCCAGTGCTGACTCAAAGAAGTCGAGCCTCCCCAGCGCCGGAAACTCGTCCAACATCAGCAGGAGACGATGGCGTTCGCCCTTTGCTTGCAGATCCTCGGTCAGGCGTCGGCCGATTTGATTGAGGATCAGTCGGATAAGCGGTTTGGTGCGGTTGATGTCGGATGGTGGCACGACGAGATAGAGTGTTGCCGGGTATTTTCCGCCCACGATATCGGAGATCCGCCAGTCACAGCGCCGCGTCACTTCGGCGACGACGGGATCGCGATAGAGTCCCAGGAACGACATGGCGGTAGAGAGCACGCCTGAGCGTTCGTTGTCGGATTTGTTGAGGAGCTCGCGTGCGGCGCTGGCGATCACGGGATGCGGTCCGGCGTCGCCGAGATGCGCCGTCTTCATCATCGCATCGAGGGTGGATTCAATTGGTCGCTTCGGATCAGAGAGGAACGCCGCGACGCCGGCCAGAGTCTTGTCCTTTTCCGCATAGAGGACGTGGAGGATCGCGCCGACTAGCAGCGCATGGCTCGTCTTTTCCCAATGGTTCCGCTTGTCCAACGACCCTTCTGGGTCGACCAGGATGTCGGCGATGTTCTGGACGTCGCGAACCTCCCATTCGCCGCGGCGCACCTCGAGCAGAGGATTGTAGGCAGCGGATTTTGTGTTGGTCGGGTCAAAGAGCAGCACGCGGCCGTGCCTGGCGCGGAAGCCGGCGGTGAGCTGCCAGTTCTCGCCCTTGATGTCGTGAACAATCGCCGAGCCCGGCCAGGTCAACAGCGAGGGCACAACGAGGCCAACACCCTTGCCGCTTCGGGTGGGCGCGAAGCACAGAACATGTTCAGGCCCATCATGGCGCAGATAAGCGTGCTCGTAGCGTCCCAGCACGACACCATCGGGACCGAGAAGGCCGGCCGTCTCCACCTCCTTCTTCTCGGCCCAACGCGCCGAGCCATAGGTCTCGACCTTCTTGGCCTCGCGTGCACGCCAGACCGACATGCCGATGGCGACGGCGATCGAGATGAAGCCACCGGACGCCGCGATGAAAGCGCCTTCGACGAAGATCGCGGGTGCGTAGGCGTCGAAGCCGTACCACCACCAGAAGAAGGAGGGTGGCAGATAGAAAGGAAAGCCGAACAGCGTGAACCACGGCGCGCCCAACTCCGGCTGGAACGCCAATCGCCAAGCCACCCATTCCGTTGCGCCCCAAGTGGTGGCGAGGACGATCAGGAAAACGGTGAGGATCTGGCCCCATAGGATCTTCGTGGCGGACATTGGAACGGTCCTTTCGGAGAGAGGTTAGAGGCCGAGCCCTCGTTTGCGGCCAAAGCTCCAGTCGATGCCGCCATCATCGCGGGCGACGCCGGAAACATGCTTGCCGAGGTGCTTTTCCAGAGAGGGTGACCAGGGCACGAGTTGGAAGCCGAGGCCGTCGTCCAGCATGGCAAAGCGGCCGGAGGCGAGTGCCAAACGCTGGCGGTAGGTGCCGGCAACATACTCGCCGCTTCCCGCGCGATTGAACGGCTGGCCTGTTTCGGCGGAGAGTTTTTCGCCGGCCGCTTCCAGCTCGCGACGGCGCAGCGTGTCGATCAGCCCGCGATTGAAGGTGACACGCTGGCCGTGTCGCTCGCCGAAGCCCTGTCCGACCAGATGATCCGCGCGTCGATCCAGCGCCTGCCGTACCTCGGCGCCGAAGCCGGCCTCGGACAGGGCGGCAGGTTCGCGCGCGATGTTCTGCCGATCGAGCCAAGTCGCGCCGGTTGCCGTGACCTGACGATCGATATCGAGATCGGAGCGGACGGCGATTGCGACCCGGCGCTGTCCCTGTGCATCATCGAACGCACGCAACTCGACGATCGAACCCGCCGCGCTGTCACCGGCGGCTTCGAGATCGGGCAGCTTGATGTGATGGGTGCGGCCGTCGACGCCGTCGACCACGGCGTAGGCGGAGCCCTTCAGCTCGTCATCAAGACCGCGATCGACCAATCGGCCGATCACGGGCGCATCGAGGCTTTCGGCCGCGAGCACATAGCCCGCCGAGCCGCGTTCGATGCCGCGATCCGTCAAAGCCCGGTGCATGCGTTTGATGATGTCGCCGCGCTCGCCGAGTTCACGCAGAGTCGCCTCGGCCTTCGTGTCGATCGCCCATTGACCGGGGCCGACCTGCTCGGCGAGGCCGAGTGTTTCCAGCTTGCGGAGCCGTCCGACCTTCAGCGCATGAAATTCGTCGAGCCGGACGTTCGGATCGATCGCCGTCTCGATGACGCCCGTGGCATGGCCATCGCGGATAAGCTGGCGGTCAAGCTGCGTGAAGCGCTCGGCATCGACCTGGCGTTTCAGGCTGCGCTGGATGTCGAGGTCGGTGCGCGGCCCTAATTCCTGCGTGATGAGGTCACGCGCGCGGTCGCGCATTCCTTCCTTGATGTAGTCGCGTGAGATGACGAGGTCCTGCCCGTCGTCACGGACCCCGCGCACGATCAGGTGGACATGGGGATGCTCGGTGTTCCAGTGGTCGACCGCCACCCAATCGAGGCGGGTGTCGAGATCCTTTTCCATCTGCGTGACGAGATCGCGGGTGAAGGACCGCAGGTCGGCCATGTCGGGCGCATCGTCGGGCGAGACGATGAACCGGAAATGGTGGCGGTCGTCCTGGCACCGTTCCGCAAAGGCCTTCGGATCGGCGTCGTCGCCCCCGGGACCGAAGAGATGGGCCTTCTCCCCATCGCGGGTCACGCCTTCGCGGCGCAGATAATTGAGGTGGGTCGCGAGCGGCGCCGAGCGCGATGTCTGGCGCACGACGCGCGCCTTGATGACAGCGCCGCGCGTTCGCGCGGTGAGCAGCCGGTTCGCCTGGATGCTCGCACGCTGGCCCCGCCCGAAGCGCGAGCGGTTGCCGGACACGATCCGGCCGGAGCGTGAGACGCCGGCCCCGGCCTTCTTCGCCGCGGCGAGAGCCTGCGCGATGAAGGGACGAGCCTGCTGCGCACGGGTCGAGCGGATGCGGCCCGGCCGGATGCGGAAATCACTGTCGCCGGTCATGGCTGATGCCTCGCACATCGCGCCAAGCACAGGAAATCGCAGGAAAATCGGCGTAGTCGTGAGGTGCGGGGAAATCCCGCACATCGCGAAATCGCCTCATAACCTATTGAAAAACCACAACCGACCCAAGCCGCACCTCGCGGCCTTTTATCCTGCCATCGTCCGGTCGTGTTGCCTGCCTCTACCCTCAACGCACACCATGACGCGCTTGAGCACGCTATCGTGCGATCAGGAACCGGGCTGCTCATGGCGCATTCCTTTGGCCCGAACGCGGGACAAACAGCCCGCCCGACTGCGGCTCGATGGCGGAAACATCGCGCACGGACGATGTCGTCATCGCGGCATCGGAAGCGCGCTCGGCCGGTACGGGAACGGGTATCGATATGCGCTCAGCTTGCGCGATGAACAGCGGCGCGCGTGTCCAGGCGAGTGCATCGGCCGCGGCGGCCACGATCGGCCAAGTCGCATCGCCGCTGGTCACCGACGGCGCGACGATGGCGACATAGGCGCGCGTTTCCGCGGGCAGCGCCCGGCCCTTCAGCGAGTCCTCGTAACGACCAGGACCGGCATTGTAGGCCGCGATCCAGCCGGGCGATCCGTAGCGATCGAACAGCTCGCGGATGTAGCCGGCGCCGGCGATGATGTTGTCATGCGGATCATAAGGATCAGCGCCGAGACGGTGGCGAAGGCGCAAGCCTGCCCAAGTGGGCGGCATGATCTGCATCAGGCCCATCGCGCCCTTCGGCGAAAGGGCGCGTGGATCGCCTGCACTTTCGGCACGCATCACCGCCCTGATCCATGCGATCGGAACGCCGAAGCGCCGCGAAGCCTCGGCGATATGATCGCCATAGGGATCGCGTGGCGACGGTCGATCGGCGCCCAAGTCCTGCGCCATCGTGATCGCCGGCATGATGCTCGCGAGGCTAAGGCCGGAAAGGAGGAGGAGAGCCATGCGCCGGGCAGCGCAGCGCGGCCCGGACGCAATCGAACGGCTCCTCGGTTGACGAGAGCCAAGCATCGCTCAGTCCTTCTCGCCGCGATCGCGCGGACGCGACCAATGCAGCGACCAGGCCGAGCCGCCATCGTCGTCGCGGAACATGTTGGCGCGGATCGGGTGCGGGAATGTCGGATCGTCGATCAGCAGCGCGACGTATTCGCCGGCCTTCTCTCCGGAGCGTTTCCATCCGGCGCCGATCTCCGCGCCCGGCTCATTGTTCATGCCGTCGAAGACATGCACGCGATACTGCGGTGCGTTCTCAACCTCGGTCGGTTCGGCTGCGATGATTATGACGTCCTGGTTCAAAACCAGCGTCGTCAGATGCCCGACGAAGCCGGTCTCGTCGCGCGTGAATTCGCCAATCTGGGGCATGTCAGTCTCCTTCGCGGTGGGGATTGGGACAGCCATCGGCGAGCACCGCTCCCGCCGAATGGGAAGGCGGTCAGCGTGTCGGCGCACGCCATTCGAAGCGGCCGGTGCCGTCTTCATCGGTCCACAGTGGGACGGCACGGCCGATGATCTGGTCGGTCGAGATCAGGCCGAAGTAGCGGCCGTCGAGGCTGTCGCGGACCTGCCAGTTCATGAGGAAGACTTCGCCAGTCTGGACCCGGCGGCAGCCTTGCCAGACGGGAAGATCGCGGCCTGCGCGATCGCGCTCCAGTGCCGCACCGACCTCCACACCATCGACGGTGATAGTGAGGTTCGAACGGCAAACGGTCTGCCCGGAGACGGCGAGGATGCGCTTCATCAGCGGCACGCCCTTGGGCAGGTAGCCGCGCTCGGCGAGGAATGTCGCGAGCGGCTCGGGCGCATCGACCGCAACGAGATCGGTAACGTCGAGCGGCCCGTCGAAGTCGATCGAATAGAACCCGATGGGCGCGCTCGCCGATGCGTTCCAGATCAGCTTGATGGGCATCGGCGTGAGGCCGGGATAGCCGACGCTGAGCGCGGCGAGCGTCGTCGCCAGGAGAAGTCCGGCGCGGCTCACGACTCGGCCTTTCGGCGCAGCAGGAATGCGCGATGATGGTCGAGCGTGTAGGTGCGCGGCTCGTGTCCAGCAGCGAGCCGGTTGTGGACGTGACGCCAATGATCGGGCGAAACCGCTTCGGGATCGATGCCGATGCGCTCGATGGCGTCGATCGCCTGCAGCACGCGCTCGACCCTGGGCCAGCTCTCGACCTTCAGCAGGATTTCGCCGCCAGGACGAACGAAAGGCAGCGTCTGGTACGTCTCGCCGCGCGCAACCGAGCGCACGACGTCGATGCGCGAGATGATCGTTCCGAAGTCATTCGAGGCCCAGCGCACGAAGGCGAAGACCGCGCCGGGGCGAAAAGACAGGACACGCCGACGGCGATCGAGAATCTGTTCGTGGGCGTGCGTGCCGAAGCGGATCCAGTTCTCGATCTTCTTCTCAACCCAGGTCAGTTCGACATGGGTGAGATTGTCTTGGTGGCGTGCGGTCGGCGTCGGGCCGCCGCGCGCGCGGGGGGCCGCGGCGCCGGTCATGAGGGGTCTCCTTCGATGTGTGGGAATTCGCGCGCGAGCATCTCGCGCAGCATGTCGGCAACGGTAACGCCGCGCCGGAAGGCAGCGATCTTGATCCGTCCACGTAAGGCGGGCGTGACGTCGATCGTCATGCGGGCGGTGAAGGCTTCATCGTCCGGCGCGCGCGGCGCGGTGGCATCTGCGGCCTTGATCCAGGCCTCTTGATTGGTCGGACGTGCCGCAAAGCCGCGCCGTTCGGATCGCTCGCTCATGGTGAGATCCTTTCGAGCTCGGTGACGAGCGCCGCGATCTCGCGCGCGGCGGGTCCGTCGTCGTCGATCTCGAAAGCGAGCCGGCCCGATTGCGCGGCGTCGGCGTAGATGACGCGCTGTCCGATCGCCGTGCGCAGCACTGGCGGATCGTGGTCGGCGAGCGTCTCGGCCGTCTCGCGGGCGATCACGGTGCGCGCGCCGCAGCGATTGAGGACGAAGCGAGCGCGAAGCTCCGGCCGATAGATGCGCGCCTCCGACAGGAGCGCCAGCATCTCGGCCGAGGCCCAACCATCGAGCGGCGACGGCTGCACGGGGATCAGCACGAGGTCGGCGGCGAGCAGCGCGGATCGCATCAGCCCGGCGACGCGCGGCGGCCCGTCGATCACCACATGATCGACATCGCGCGCCAGCTCGGGCGCCTCACGGTGGAGCGTGTCGCGCGCCAGGCCGACGACGCCGAACAGGCGCGGCGCGTGCTCGCGGGCGCGTTGCTGCGACCAGTCGAGCGCCGAACCCTGGGGGTCCGCATCGACGAGCGTGACCCGCTTTCCCCTACCGGCCCATTCGCCGGCTAGGTGCAGCGCCAGCGTCGTCTTGCCGACGCCGCCCTTCTGGTTGAGGAAGGCCACGATCATCGGCGGCCTCCCGGGCGTGGACCGAAGGGAAGCTGCGGAGGGCCGGAGGTCCCGTTTCTCGCCGCGCCAGCGTTGGTAAGAGCGGCGCTGCTGGTGCGCCGCTTGCCAGCGGCGCTTAGCGCGTTCGCGGCCTGCCGGACGAGGTTTTCCACCTCTCGCGCGCGCTCTTCAAAGTTAGATTCTCTGTTAGATTCTAAGTTAGCGAGGCGATTTTCGGTTCTGCTGTCGTGGGTTAGGCCGTGTTTCGGTTCCCGTTGGCACGAGGGGCCGGTTCCTGATGGCACGCGCTTTCGGGTTCCCGATGGCACGAAGCCTTTCACAGCTTTTCCACAGGGCGGCGTCCGCTCGAAAGCGAGCAACGTTCGGCCGCCGGCCTCGATCTCGAGGAACAGCGTGTAGCCGGGAAGCGGCTGGCGACGGATGATGTCGCGCAGCTCGAAGGCGAAGCGTTTGTACGGTGACAACGCGCCGGATTTCTGGTGGAGGTGGCGAAAGTCGAATCGCCAGCCATTGCGCTGGCGCCCGCCGTGCTTGCGCACCAGGCGATAGAGCCAGCGATCGAGCCCGCCTGTGAGATCGAAATAGGCCCGGTCGATCGTCAGCACGAGCGCATCGTCGAGAACGGCCTGATAAAACCAGTCCGGGACGATCATCTCGATCCCGTCCGGCTTGCCGTTGCGGTTGGTGCGCTCCTTCCACTCGTTGATCCACGAGAAGCGATGACGCCGGCCCTCGGCGGATTGGCGGATCGAGGTGCAGACCGTCGTGGATTGCAGACGATCGAGCGCGGCCTTCAAGCGCTGATAGTCGCGTAAGGACGTGCCGCGGCCGATGAATTTGAGAATTTCATAGGGCGTGGCGACCATCAGGCGCGACGTGCGCAGGCCGGCGTCACGCGCCTCGACGATCTGGCTCGCCGCCCAGATCAGGATGTCGGCGTCCCAAATGGTCGCCATGCCGTGATCGGGCACGGCCTCGACGCGGATCGACACATTGCCGGCGGCGAAGTCGATCGGCGCGACGCGGTGCGATTTGGAGAGGGAGAAAAACGGATAGGCCATGAGATCCTGTGCGTCTCGTGCTGCGAACTCGCCGGGGAGCGCACGGAACAGATCGAGCTGCCCGCGCTCCGAGAGGGACTGGTGTCGCGCCGCCATTCGGGAATCCGGGGGCGATCAGCGCGCGTATCGTCCGGCATGTGCCGGCGGCGCAGGCGTATGGCGCTTGGCCGGAAGCACGCTGCCGCGCGGATCGGAGGTGGAGGTGACGGCGCCGCGCTCGGCCCAGGCCTCAAGATCGTCGACCGCATAAACGACGCGACCGCCGAGCTTGCGATAGGCCGGACCCGTTCCGTAAGTCCGATGCTTTTCGAGGGTGCGGGCCGATAGGCTGAGGAATTCGGCGGCTTCCTTGGTGCGCAGGTAGCGCGGCGGGAGAACGGCGAGATCAGGTCGCATGGGAGGGCCTCCGTGGGTTCGTTGGGGCCGCCGGGAAGCGGCGGGTAACGAAGGCCACGTTGGCGAAGCAGGGCCGGCGAGATGCAGGGCGAATTCAGGGGGGCCTAAATTCGCCCACCAAGAGTCGGATGGAGATCGGCTAAAGTTGCCGCCGATGACGAAGCAACGTGCGATACCCACCCACCATCATCGCGCGGGCATCTCGAAGCAGGGCTTTGGTGGCGTGGCGGGCGGAAGATGCCTGCCAGTCGTCGCGACCGAGAGCGCCGATCCGAAATATGACCTGCGCAATTTCTTGCTGGGTCGCGCCCGCGCGATGACCGTCGAAGGCCTGCAGCATCCGGCACAGCCGAGCACGTTGCTGCCGTGTCAGTCGGGTGTCGGGCGGTATGGCGCGGCCATGGAGGGCGGAGAGCAAGCGGGCGACCGATTGGAGCCGGTCGAAGCCTTCCAGGCCGAGCGGGATGAAGGCGCCAAGAGATTTGGCGGGTCGTGTCTCGGACGGATGAACAAGCGCTACGCGCTGACCGTTTCCGAGATCGAGAACCAGATGGGTCTCGCTGCCGACATCGACGCTTACGGCGGCGTCGATCGTCGGTTGGGGATCAGCGCTTGCGGACGGAATATCCGGAGGTGGGCCAAGAACGATGGCGCTTGTGTCTTCCTGGGGAAGCCAGATCACCTGCGCTTCGGGAGGTGCCTGCATCGGGTCTACGGGGAAATCGCAACCCCCACCGCTGCCCGATCCCGTCGGTCAGCGTGCGCAGATCACTTTCGCTGTCGCCGAGCGCTTGAAAATCCCTGTCGTAGGTTTCGTTGCGGCGCAGCCATTCCCACGCGACGTCGGACGCGGTCATGTCGGCGACGTGCGCATAGCGTTCCGATGAACGCCAGCCGGAAGCATCTGGTGTCATCGCGATCCTCCCTAGTCTTTGAATTTGTGGGAGAGTCAGGATTCCCGGCTGGGTTGTTCAGTGGAAGTCAGAGGGCCGGCAAAGGGTGGTGCCGAAACGGCATCGCGGCGATCACTGTGCGGAGCGGACCAAGTCTCGATAGCCGTGCTCGGTCATCCACTGCGCGCGGGCGAGATGCGTGTCATGGACCTGGCGGCACCGCTGCGGCTCACGTGCCGTATCGAGGCCAAAGAGAATCTGGACGGCTTCGCGCCAATCAGCTCCGTCGCGCGAGGAATCGAGCAGGCGCAGATAGAGAACCATATGCTCGCGGTCATAGGCCGTGAGGGTCTGGCTGATCGGAGGCGCATCGAGAAACGGCGGCATCGCGGATTCCATCAGGCGACTATATTCGCGCGGAAAGCATTCGTTAACACTCGTGCCCGGCATTACTGTGACAACGTGCGATGGATGGTGTGCGCCACGCGATCACGGCGCTGCTAACGCCTCGTCGGCCGGTCGTCCCGCTCATGGAGCAGCAGCACTCCTTCGCCCTTGTCGGTGGAAAGCAGGACGATACCGGCTGTTTCAAGCGCCCTTCGCACCTGATCGCGCGTCGACTCGTACACCTCTAATCCACTTTCGGACTCAAGGCGCTTGAGCGCGGTTAGCGATGTCCGGGCCTTGTCAGCGAGCGTCTCCTGTGTCCACCCCAGCAACGCGCGTGCGGCCCGCGATTGTCGGGCGGTGATCATGCATGATCACCTCCCACCGACGGACACACGCTTGCCAGAACTACGACTATAATAGTCGTTCTTTGCGCCCATTGCGAGGGTAATCGGCGTCTCAGGGCTGGCGGTGCCCTCGCCGGGCGGCCGAAGTGATTCGCGCTAGCAGTGGAAAGGCCCCGGCCTGTTCGGCCGGGGCCTTGCTCGGGGCTCAGTCGCCGCGGCGGGTCGGGCGGGACCAGATCAGCGAGTGGGTGTCGCCGTCCTCGTCGTCGAAGAGGTTGGCGTAGATGGGGGCGTTGAAGCTCGGATCGTCGAGCTTGAGGCCCAGATAGTCGCGGCCCTCGTTGGAGCGCTTGGACCAGGCGGCGCCGATTTCCGCGCGGCCGACCAGAACCCGGTGGCTGGGGGCGTTCTCGCCGGTGGCGCGGGTGTCGGGGACGATGCGCACGCCCTTGGCTTGGACGCTGAGGGTTACGATTTCGCCGGTGAACTCGTTCGAGCCGGTCTTCTTGAAGGTGCCGATGGTCGCCATTGTAAGTCTCCGTTTCGTTTTCGGGACCGCTCCATTGCGGCCTCGATGGCGATCGACAGGCCGGAGGCGACCGACGCCGCATCGCTTGCGACCGGAGCAACGCGGAGGATGGCAGGAACGACTTTGTTGTTTCGCGAGGAATGACGGCCTTGGCCGGCAGGGGAAGAAAGTCGGGACGCGCCGTTGCGGCATAGGCGGTCGAGGCGCAGCCGTCCTTCGGTCAGATCAGGCCATTGGAGAGGCCGTTCGGAGCGGTCTGGAGACAATCAGGAACGGAAGATCATGGCGACCCGGTCGCAACCAGCAGACGGCGCAAGCTGAAGATCATCTGCGACCCGTCCTCCCCTTGTACAGGCGAGGGTCGAGCTTTCGTTTCGAAGTCGGCCAGTGGAGATGACGCCCTCGACTTCGTGTTGCACCGTTCCCGCGCACAGAGGCGCCGAGCAGAAATCCGGGCGCTGTTGAGGCGGCCGCACGATGGGCTTCAGTCAGGTTCCGGTGACGCGGCTCCCTCTCCAACTGCACAACGCTGAGGGCTGAAACCCCCGACTGGTCGTCCCGGCGACGGTTCCGTCGTGGTGTCAGGCTGGTGCAATGCCCTGGCTGGACGGGCCGGTGCTTGCCATCCCAGCGACGCGCGCGAACGCGGTGACGCCGACCGCGACCGCACCGATGACGGAGAACACGAGCTGCCAGGTCTCCGACGGCATGGTGTGTTTCACGATGCCATGCGTGGCGTGGAAGCCGGCGATCGCCGCGGGTGCGACAAATGCCAGCGCGATCAGCAGGCGTGCCCAGAGCGGGCGGACAATTCCAAGCAAGAGCTGCCCCACGCCCAACGTCAGGCCGGCGCCGAGCATGCCGATAAGGATGGCGCCGAGCCAGCCCGCGCCAGTGTCATAGGCCCAGGTGCCGGCGGTCACGCCCGCGAAGAATGGCAGTGCGAACACCGCGAGCGTGAACAGCAACCAGCACAAGATGCCGATGGCTGCGAAGGATAGGACAATGCCGAGGATAATCATGGTGGTGTCTCCGAAAGAGCAAATTCTGACGGTCGCGCCTTCCACCACCACCACGGCGCATTCGGGAGCATAGCAAAAGCTGTGCTCCGTCGGGAGCGGAAACCGCAGGGGTCTCCGCGTCGCCTGGAAGGGTGGCGCGCCGTCATGGCGCGAAGGGATCGACCTCGTGGACGATCTCCGAGACGTCGCCGTCGTATTCGTTTGCGGGTGTCACCGAGAGAGTGCCGTCGCCCGCGCGGAAGATGACGATGACGGCCATCAGCGTGGTGGCGAGGCTGAAGGCGAAGGCGTGTGCGTCGGGGAAGGACATCGATCCGGCTCCTGTTTCGAGCGGAGGACCATCCCCCCGCTGACAGGCGCCCGATGTGTTCGGCCGATGGCCGCAATCACCGCGCAGGCAACGCCGGCGCGGCGGCACGCTATGCGTAGTCCGACCCTTTACGGGTTGATGGCGTCAGGCCATCGGCTGGACCAAGGACCAGCGCCATTCAGCGGGGAGTGGTCTTCTCCGGGCTGGAAGCCGAGTCGATGTGGCCGTGACGTTGGTGAAGCCGTACTGTCTGCGCGAGCTGCCGTGCGACCTCACCTGCGTCATCCGCAAAGCCTGGTGGCCATTTCCTCGACGGCTCGCGCTGAAACCCGCCACGCTGAAAATGCGGATGGAGGTGGCTGATAATCCACTCGATGCGTGAAGGAGGCACCAAGCCGGCTTGAGCCGAATAATGGAGTGCCTTGGCGAGATCGTGCCCGATGTTCGCGCGGTTCCAAACATCATCGGTCGCGACGTTAAGCAGATAGGATTTGAGGAGGAGTTCGATGGCAATTGCAATCGCATGAAGGGCTTGATTGTCGAATCCTTGATCCGCCGCCCATTCGGCGGCTGCAGCCTTCACGGTGGCATTCTCCAGGAAAACCGCAGCGAGAACGGCGTCCGAACGTGCCGGTTTCGGGAGTGGCTTCAGTCGCTGCATTCGTTGCGTTATGCCATAGGCTTGGCCGTTTAGCAGGTGCCCGATGCGGCGGCGCTTACGCGCCGCCGAATTTCCACACCGGGATGCCGAGCTTCTTGGCTTTGTCGGCGAGGTTGTCATTGATGCCGGTGCCGGGGAAGTGCAGCACGCCCTTCGGCAGGATTTGCAGCATCTCGTCATTGCGTTTGAAGGGTGCTGCCCGGCCGTGCTTCGTCCAGTCGGGTGCAAAGCCGATCTGTGGGACATTGCGATTCCTGGCCCAGAGAGAAGCGATCTTCTCGGCACCCTTCGGCGACTTGCCGTGGATCAGCACCATGTCGGGGTGCTTCTCGTGAACCTGGTCGAGCTTGGCCCAGATGAGGTGATGGTTGTCGAAATCGAGCCCGCCGGTGACGGCGATCTTCGGTCCAGGCGGCAGGAGCACTTCCTGCTCGGCACGCTTCTTCGCCATGATGAAGTCGCGGCTGTCGATCATCGCCGAGGTGAGGTTGCGATGATTGACCTTCGATCCTGACCGCGGGAGCCAGGCTTTGCCGACCTGGCGTTCGTAGTGCTCGGCGGCCTGGTCGCGCATCAGTTCGAAGGCGGTCTGGCGTTCGACCTGTGTCTTGCCCTCGGCGATCAGGCGCTCGAGATCGACCGACTTCACCTCGCTGCCGTCCTGTTCGCGTTGGGAGCGCTTTTGGGCCTGCTCGTTGTCGTCGAGCTCGCGGTTGATCCGTTCGGCGGCGCGATGAAAGACGTTCACGGTCGACCAGAGGAGATCGTCGAGGTCGGGTTCGAGGCGCGTGTCCTCCAGGGTCACGATCAGGGCGTCGAAGATGTCGGCGACCGCGCCCGCGACCGCGTTGCCGTCCGGCAGAAGCCGCTGATCGGGTTCGTCGGCGAAAGGCCGGTAGCCGTGGAGCTGCAATTCGTTGAGGACGTGGTCAGTCGGTGAGGATTCGTGGTGCGGTTCGTAGTCGTCGAGATCGCGCATCGGATGCTCCGTCGGATGGACCGCGACCGTCGCGGCCTTCATGGCGACGAAGCACACCGGCGGGGCGGCCCTGCACCCGGAGCGCGAGCGAGGGCCGGAGCGTCAGCGGAGGATGGCGGAGGCCGGCTATTTTGTTTCGCGATGGAAAGCGGCCCCTTGGGGCCGCGCCGGAAAATAGTCGGCCGCAGCCATTGCCGGGCCGGCCTGCCTGTGGGCCGATCGCCCTCTCGAAGGCCGAGGCGCGGTCCTCTCCGATCCGCTGCGTCTGAGCGAGTACGGCGGCGGGGCCGCTGCCGCTTCCTTACCGGCTATGCCGCCAGCGCCATGAAGCGTGCGACGTCCTGCGGCCCGAGCTGTACCCGAGTCTGACTGCGCAATGTCGCGATGCCGAGGGTGCGGAGATCCTCGTTGAAGTCCCCGAGCTGTGGAGAGATCACGATCGCCTCGATCCCGGCCGCGTTCGCCCGTTCGATCAGGCTGTCACGCGCACCATCGCCTGCCGGATCGTCATCGCGCAGGATGTAGAGCCGCCGCAGCGTGTCCGGGAACAGGATGGCGGCGAGATGTGCCGCGGAGAGCGCCGCCACCATCGGCATGTTGGGCACGACCTGGCGGATTGAAAGGACCGTCTCGATGCCTTCGCCGGCTGCCATCACTTCGCCACCAGCGCCAAAGCGGACCGCGTTGCCGAGGAGATCGCCCATCGCCCGGCGCGGGGTTTCGAATGGCGCCTTGTCGTGGCGTCGTGAGTCGAGCCAGGTGCGATGCGCCCCGGTGATCATGCCGTCGAGGTCAGTGACAGCGGCGATCATGGCCGGCCAAGTCTCGGTCGGCGCATGCTCGTCCGGGCGATAATAGCAGTGCGGGTGGAAATACAGATTTCCGGCTCCACGGAGATCCGTAATGCCGCGTTGCCGGAGATACGCCGCGACGATTGTGCCCGCAATCGGCTGCGACATGCGGATGAGGCGCCGTGCGGCTTCGGGCGATCCATGTGGTGCGGGCGCCAGCGGCTGGAAGGCGGAGGGTTCCGGCGCTGGTGGTGGCATGCTGAGGAAGAGCCGAGCCTCGTCGGCGACATCCTTGAAGTCGATGAGGCCGCAGCTCTCGCGGATGACGTCGAGGAGGTCTCCATGCTCGCCGGTAGCGGCGTCAGTCCATTTCCCGGCGGGGCCTTTGGGCGAGTCCTTGAGCCGGACGTACATCGAGCGGCCCTTAGTGTTACGGGCGTCGCCCACCTGCCAGTAGTTGCCCTGACGGTGGCCATTGCTGAGATAATGGCGGCACACCGCCTCGGCCTGTCGGCCGAGACGTTGCGCGAGATCGGATGCGTCGAGACGGGCCATCACGCTGCCTCCCGCTCGCCGACGCGCTGGATCGGGTAGGTGCCGATCAGCTTGCCGATGATGGTCGCGCCGTCCGCGCCGACGGGCACGAAGAAGCGGAGCTTCCACGAGATGATCTCGCTGAAGAGGCCAAAGGCGCGCAGGCGCTCGCGCATCGCGTCGGTGAAGCCGGAGAGTTCGATGCGATCGGCGCCCATGACGCGCACGCGACGGAGTTGGAGGCCTTCGGCGAGATCGAGGATTGTCTTGCCCTCGATGAGCGCGGCATAGGCATGGTCGGCGGACAGGTTCGTCGTTCCGACTGTCGTGGCGTTGGCGACCCATGCGGGCGACACGCGGCGGCCGATGATCCGTTCCCCGTCATCGGTCTGGAGCCGATAGACACGGCTCGACTCGTTGGGCAGCCGCTTCCAGATCGGCAGCAGCAGGCCAGCGACGATGTGGATCGTGGAATCGGAATAGGCTGGCACCTCCGCGATCTCGGCGTTCCAGGCGGCGGTGAACTCGGCGCGACTGGCGGCGATCCAATGGCTTTCGTCCATCATGCGGATGGAGGCGTGATGCTGCTCCATCGGCCGGATCAGCCGCACGCGGCGTTCGATCTCCCCGTCGTCGAGCATCAGCGAAGGCGCTGGAAGCTGAACCGCGGCGCGGTGGGAGCGCTCGTTGACCAGCAACTTGGCGACCGGATCGTCGAGCCAAGCCATCGCCTCCTCGGCGGTCATCGGCCGGTTGCGCTCGCGCTGTTGGATGGTCAGCAGGCTGGTTTCCGCGCCGGTGCCGGGATGGGTGTAGATGGTCTGGCGATCGGTGACGACGAAGCTCTCCGCGCGCAGCGTCTCCAGTCCGATGTCGTAGATGCCGGCGGCGATCGCGCCCTCGACCTTGGCGGTCAGAAGCTGCTCGAAGGCGGCGAACAGGACGTCCTGCAGGTCGATGGTGAGCGCGAGCAGGCGGTTGAGAAAGGTTGTGATCGGCGGGAGCTCGTCCTTGATGCCGTTGTCGTCCATCAGCTTCAGGCCGGTCGTGTCCTCGAACCGCTGGAGCGAGCACCCTTCGATCTTGCCGCGGACGATCAGGATGTAGAGCTGGCGAAGCGCATCGCGCGCATAGTGGCTCTCCAGATTGTCCTCGGGTCGGAACAGGCCCTGGCCGCCGGTCTGGCGCTGTCCGCGCGTGATCGCGCCCAGCGTGTCGAGCCGGCGCGCGATGGTCGATAGGAAGCGCTTCTCCGCCTTCACATTGGTCGCGATCGGACGGAAGAGCGGCGGCTGCGCCTGGTTGGTGCGGTGGGTGCGGCCGAGGCCTTGGATCGCGGCGTCGGCTTTCCAGCCCGGCTCAAGCAGATAGTGGACGCGAAGCCGCGTGTTCCGTGCCGACAGCTCCGCATGGTAGCTGCGGCCCGTACCGCCGGCATCGCTGAACACGAGCACGCGCTTCATGTCGTCCATGAAGGCCTGGGTCTCGGCGAGATTGGCGGACGCCGCGCGGGTCTCGACCACAAGGCGCTGTCCCTTGCGCACGATACGACGCGAGCGGCCGGTGACTTCGGCCACCACGTCCGCGCCGAAATGCTGGACGATCTGGTCGAGCGCGCCCGGCACCGGCGGAAGGCTCGCGAGTTTCTCGATCAGCTCGGTGCGGCGGGCGACCGCCTCGCGGCTCTCGACCGGCTGGCCGTCGCGAAAGACCGGACGCGAGGACATATTGCCCTCGCCGTCGCTGAAGGGCTCGTAGAGCTGCACCGGGAAGGAATGGGCGAGATAATCGAGGACATATTCGCGGGGCGTGATGTCGACGCGAATGTCATTCCACTCCTCGGTCGGAACTTCGGCCAAGCGCCGTTCCATCAGCGCCTCGCCGGTCGAGACGATCTGGATGACCGCGGAATGCCCGGCCTCCAGGTCCGCCGCGATCGAGCGGATCAACGTCGGCGTCTTCATCGATGTTAGCAGATGACCGAAGAAACGCTGCTTGGCGCTTTCGAAGGCGGAGCGCGCGGCGGATTTGGCCTGGCGGTTCAACGTCCCGGTCGAGCCGGTGATGTTGGCCGCCTGCATGGCCGCATCGAGATGGTTGTGGATGATGGCGAAGGCGCCGGCATAAGCATCGTAGATGCGCCGCTGCTCGGCGGTCAGCTCGTGCTCGACCAGCTCATATTCGACGCCGTCGAACGACAGCGATCGGGCGGTGTAGAGGCCGAGCGCGCGAAGGTCGCGGGCAAGCACCTCCATCGCCGCGACGCCGCCGGCCTCGATCGCCTCGACAAACTCGGCGCGGGTCGAGAAGGGAAAATCGTCGCCACCCCACAGACCGAGGCGCTGCGCGTAGGCAAGGTTCTGGACCGTGGTGGCGCCGGTGGCGGAGACATAGACGACGCGGGCATTGGGCAAGGCGTGCTGCAGGCGAAGCCCCGCGCGCCCTTGCTGCGAGGGCGTGACATCGCCCCGTTCTCCCTTGCCGCCGCCAGCGTTCTGCATCGCGTGCGCCTCGTCGAAAATGATCACTCCGTCGAAATCGGAGCCCAACCATTCGACGATCTGCTTGACCCGCGAAACCTTCTCGCCGCGGTCGTCGGAACGCAGCGTGGCATAGGTTGTAAATAGGACGCCTTCCGGCAGAGCGATCGGCTTGCCCCGCGGGAAGCGCGAGAGCGGCGTGACCAGCAGGCGCTCCATGCCGAGTGCGGACCAGTCGCGCTGCGCATCCTCAATCAGCTTGTCGGATTTGGAGATCCAGACCGCCTTGCGCCGGCCCTGCATCCAGTTGTCGAGCACGATGCTGGCCGACTCGCGCCCCTTTCCGACGCCGGTGCCGTCGCCGATGAAGAAGCCGCGGCGGAAGCGGACGACGCCGTTTGCATCATCGGCGGCGGCCGCCACGACATCGAAAGTGTCGTCGATGGTCCAGGAACCTGCGAGAAAATCGGAATGGGCTTCGCCCGCGAAGATCAGGGTTTCGAGCTGGGAGTCTGAGAGCGAGTCCATGATGGTCGCTGGCAGCGTCGGCCGATAGCTCGGCTTGGGCGGGGCGACCGAGGCCATGGCGGCGGATTGCACGAGCTTGGTGGGATGGGCCTGAGAGCCGGGAATACGGATCGTCTGCAATCCGTATTGCTCGTAGATCGCGTCGCTGAGGCGGGCGCCCTCGGCCGGGGTCCAGTCGACGGTCTCATAGGCGAGCGGCACGCCCTCGGGATCGGCGAGGCCCACGCGGGTCGCCGATGTCGCCGCGGTGCGCGCGAGATAGCCGCGAACGGTGCGCGGCGTGGCGCCGGTCGGCATGACCTGAACAGCAGGCGCGACAGCCAGGCGCGGCGGCACATGCTCGGCGATCCACGTCATCAGCGTGGCGATGTCGGGAGCGGTGCCGGGGGACGCCGGAAATGCGGATGGCTCGTCGGCCGGGATCTTGTCGATCACGGTCAGCCGGGTTTCGACGGTCGTGCCGTGCTTGGCATAGACTGAGCCATGGACGGCGGCGGTGAACACGACGCGGCCCCTCTCCTGCAGGCGGACGAAGGCGTCGCGCCAGGCCGGTATGTCGGGGCCGAAATTCGCGCCGGTGATCGCGACCAGGCGCCCGCCATCGGCGAGCCGCGCGAGCGCGGATGCGAGATGGCGATAGGCTGCGTCGGCGACACGCCCCTCGACATTGGCGAGGACCGAGAATGGCGGGTTCATCACCACGATTGTTGGGACGGTCGCCGGGTCGAGATGATCGTCGATCTGGGCTGCGTCGAAGCGGGTCACGGGAATGGCCGGAAAGAGGGAGGAGATGAGTGCGGCCCGGGTTTCGGCGAGTTCGTTGAGGACAAGCGTGCCGCCGGCGATCTCGGCGAGGATGGCGAGCAGGCCGGTGCCGGCCGATGGTTCGAGCACGCGATCGGCGGGTGTGATGGCGGCCGCAGTGATCGCGGCCAGGCCGAGCGGGATCGGCGTCGAGAATTGCTGGAAGGCCTGCGCCTCCTCGGAGCGGCGCGTGTGGGTGGGCAGAAGTCCCGCGATCTTGCCGAACAGAGGAACCGCCGCAGCCGGAGACCCGGCTTTGCGCAAAAGCGCCTTTCCGTATTTGCGGAGCATGAGGACGGTTGCGGCTTCGCAGGCGTCATAGGCGTCCTTCCAGTCCCAGGCGCCGGCAGTATCGGACGCGCCGAAGGCGGTCTCCATGGCGGTGCGCAAGACCGCGGCGTCGATGCGCTCGCCGCGCTCGATGTGAGGAAGGAGGAGAAGTGCCGCGGCATGGATGGCGGCAGCGTCGGTCGGCTGATCGGCGGCGGTCGGCAGCGCCGCCGCAAGGGTGTGAGCATTCATGGGAGACGTCCTCGGGAGAGCGGAGCGGGAAAGCCCGCCGGCGCTCTCTCTCGGACCGGACGGGCTCAAACCCGTCCCGGCCTTCCTCTCGCTCTCAAGGGGCGCGGCCCGGCCGCGCCATCAAGCGACAGACAATGGTCTCGATGATGTCAGGCACCATCGCCGCCATCGATCACCTCGGCGAGCCAACCGTTGGTATAGATCCACGCCACAGTTTCGCCGGTCGCGAGATCGAGGACATGCGCGCCGCCACCGAAGCCATCGAGACGCGGCCGGGAGCAGGTGTTGGCGTACTGAAAGCCCCATCGGCCGGTGAGGTGGAATTCGGCGGCGCAGCGTATGACGAACTGGATCAGCCGTTCGGGATCGCCGGTGACATCGTCGCGCATCCAGAGTTTGGAGCCGCCATGCTCGGGCTGGATGGACAGGAGGAAGCCATCGGACGGCGGTTCCTCGGATGCTCCGTCCTCGGACAGTTGGTTGTAGAGATCGAGCGCGCGGGCTGCGGTCTCGGGCGTGCCGACATCGAGCAGGCATGAGAAATGGGTGAAATAGTCGGCCATGAGGCCACTCCCGGAGAGCAGGGAACGGGAGAGCCGGCAGGCGCTCTCTCCTCCATGTCCGGCTCGCCACGTCCGGGCCAAACTCTCCCTCTCGATCGGCGCGCATGAAAAAAGCCCGACGCCCCCGAAGGGACGCCGGGCTCGTCAAGTCAGATGAGGACCGCCGTCACTCCGCGGCGGCGAGGTGCCGTTCCTCCTCATCATCGGTGTTGGTCTCCTCGTCATCGCCGTCGAGGAAGTCCGGCAACGCCTCGTCGCCCTCGCCAGAGTCCGCCTCGGTGCTTTCGGCATCGGCGCCGGAATTGCGCAGCGGTTCGGGCAGCCAGCCCGTCTCGGCGAGGAGACGTTCGGCTTCGGTCGCCATGTCGCCCTTCTTCAGATGTGCGATGAGTTGGGCGGCGCGCTCGCCGGCGCCTTCACGCACCGCTTCGAGGATGCGGGGCTTGGTGACGCGGCCGAGATAGTTGGCGACGGTCGGCCGCCACCCGGCTTCGGCCATGTCGAGCCCGACCGCCAGCGACAGGCGATCGGCTTCGGCGATGCGCTGTTCGACACTATGCGCCGAGACACGGCCACCGTAGCGATCGGCCCGCTCATAAAGCGCATTGACGCCGAACGAAGCGCAATGGGCGAAGAGTTCGGCCTGTTCGGGGCCAGTCAGTGCGGCCAGCCCATCCCAGAGATCAGCGACTTTGGCCGGGAGCCGTTTGCGCCAGCTATCGTGCCGGGCCTCGATCGCCTTGGCATAGACGCTGTCACGAAGCCCTTCGGGCTGCGAATGGAAGGTCGTGCCCCGCACGCTGACCTCCATCGCGAAGCCGTACTGGCTGCCGCCGTAGAACACGTCCTGGCAGAACTTGTGCAGGACGGCGACGAAGGCGACCGAGGGATCGGTGGCGAGCTTGTCGCGGAGCGCGAGGGTGCGATCGGCGGTCAGCTCCGTGATCAGTCGATCGGGGAGCGGCTTGATCGTGTCGTCCTCGTCCTCCTCCTCGGGCTCGGCAGGTTTGCCGCAGATGGTGATGACCGCGCGCTGGACCGAAGGCGACGCCGGATAGTCAGCGTCATCGTCGCCGCCATCCTGCTCTTCACCCTCGCCATCGCCCGCCTGGTTGGCGATCTCGTCCTCGGGTCGGACATAGCCGCGGTCGATCGACAGCGTGCCGTCGGCGTCCAGGCTGACGAAGACCCCGGCGATCGCGATGTCGGCGGGTTCGTAGTGGACCGGCCGCTCGTCGAAGCTGGCGAGCGCGGTTTCGATTTCGCCAAGGCGCTGATCGATCTCGTCCGGCAACTCGTCGGCGTTCTCATATTCGGCCTCCAGCTTGGCGCACTCGGCGTTGAGCGCCTCGATGGTCGCCTGTTCGTCAGCCGTCAGGTCGAGCGGCGTGCCCACGATCTCGCGCAGGCCGTGGGTGGCGCCATAGGGGAAGCTCATCGCCACCTCGATCCATTTCCAGCCTTCGCCGGCGATCGCTTCGGCGGAGGCTTTCAGCTTGTCGGCGACCAGGCGATCGAGCAGCGCAGGATCCTGCAGCCAGCCGCCGTCGTCATCCTGGAAGAGATCGCGCAGCACGCAGCCGCCGTTGGTTTCATAGGCATCGATGCCGACGAATACGGCCCGCTTGTCGGATGCGCGGACGGCGGTCTCGGTCAGCATGCGCCGGATCTGGTAGGGTTCCCTCTGCCAGCTATTGCGAACCGACTCCCAGACCTGCTCCTGACGCGCATGATCGTTGGTGACGGTGAAGGCCATGAGCTGTTCGAGCGTGATGCCGTCCTCGGCATAGATATCGAGCAATGACGGCGAGACGGCCGCGAGGCGAAGCCGCTGCTTCACGACCTGGACGGACGCGAAGAATGCAGCCGCAATCGCCTCCTCGGTCATGCCCTTCTCGCGCATCGCCTGGAACGCGCGGAACTGGTCGAGAGGATGCAGCGGGGCGCGTTCGATATTCTCGGCCAGCGACACCTCGTCGACGAGGATGTCGGCATTGGCGTCCGACACCACGCACGGCACCTTGGAGGTCTTGGTGAGGCGCTTCTGCTTGACGAGGAGCTGCAGCGCGCGGAAGCGACGCCCGCCCGCCGGCACTTCGTACATGCCGGTTTCCTGGCCGTCGGCATCGAGCACCGGCCGGACGTGGAGGGACTGGATGAGACCGCGCCGGGTGATCGACTCGGCCAGCTCGTCGATCGAGACGCCAGCCTTGACGCGGCGGACGTTCGACTGGCTCAGCACCAGCTTGTTGAAGGGGATGTCCTGCGCCGACGACAGGGTGATCTTCTGAATGGCAGTTGCCATGAGACTTACTCCGCGACGGGCGCCGAAAGCCTCTCTCTCGACCCTAAACCCGTCACGAAGCGAAGCACCGCCCTCTCACTCTAGGAGGGCAGCGACACCATCAAACGCCATCGGTAAGGTCACTGCCAGAACCGGCGATGATCCCGCGCCAGTCCTTCGTATTCGCCCATGACGGCTTGATGCCGCCCTAGAAATTCGAGCGCGGTTCGATGCCGAGGAAGCGGATCATGTTGTCGGG
This sequence comes from Bradyrhizobium sp. Leaf396, assembly GCF_001424605.1. Lineage (NCBI taxonomy): Bacteria > Pseudomonadati > Pseudomonadota > Alphaproteobacteria > Hyphomicrobiales > Nitrobacteraceae > Bradyrhizobium > Bradyrhizobium sp. Leaf396. The sequence goes on along the minus strand of NZ_LMQJ01000002.1, from coordinate 148,132 downwards.
CGCGACGAAGTTGACACCCGAACCCAAGCTGCGGTCGCCTGTTGCGACGAGGCGGCGGAAAATCGCTACCTTGTCAGGATGCATGGGGGCGCCGCCCCACACAGCGTCCTGTACATATCGCGCGATGAAACCGGCGAGGACGTCGGCGACCTGAATGCCGATAGAATCGTGCGATCGCTGGAATTGCAGGTCGGCCGCCTGCGAGAATTCGAAGTCGGCCGTCTGCAGGGGCAATTTCACGCCAAGCTGCGCCAGGTCCTCTGCGAGCTTCTTGTTGTGCAGAAGAATGTCTCCGAACTGCAATTGCTCGTCGTGGAACAGCGTCACGCCGGAAACCTGCTTTCGCGCGAAGCGATTGATCCGGGCGTAGATGTTGGTGAACGATGTCAGGTTCGGCAGAACCCAGAGCAGCTTCCCGGCGGGATTCTTGTCGGGAATCGGTAATGCCCGCTCGACGGCCTTGGCTTTCGGCAGCTTGCGGAAGTCCTTCAAGCTGTCGCGCGCAAAACGGATGATCCCCGCCGCCACGTCAGTAGGCGGAACTCCGCTTCCCTGCGCCCACCGAATTATTTGCTTGTAAAGTTCGCGTATTTCCGCGTGGTCTCTGCTTTGGCAACATGCGGCAAAGGCGTGAGCCAGCTCGGGAGGTGCATATAGCGCCATGTAGTTCGCCATAACGCCCTTCATCCAAAGGGCGCCAGGTTGAGTGTCGCATTCCCCCACATAGGGCACCACCATTCGCTCGATGATGTTCACGACAACGAAGAAGTGCTTGTCGACAAGCTCGATAAAGATTGGGGCGCGGCGCGTCTCAAGGAGGTCCAGAAGATCAAAGATGAAGCGCGGCTTGTCATAAGCCTGTTTTGATTTGAGCTCCGACGACTGGATGCGGTGCGCCTTTTTTAGTGCGCCCAATTTATCGGTGAAGTCCTGGTCGAGCGTGCAGCCGAATGCAGCCAAGGCGAACATGCGCTGTTCGACGAAGTAGGAGTCGATTTTGACCGTGCTCAGGTCGCCGGTATTGCCGCTTTCATCGATGTAATATTCCGCAGGCGCCTGCTCTAGCATTCTGTATCCAGTCGCTCGTTTGGCGATTGTGCTCCATGCCGCACCACTGAATAGGTGACCTGGATCTGGGCCACAAGACAGCCCGGAAACAGTATGGCTAGGGGACGCAAAGCCGGAGACACGGACAACCGCATCTCCGGCATTGCGGGGATCAGGCGGCGCGATCGAGCAGCTTCTTGGCCTTGCCTTCGAGCTCGAGCCGCGCGTCCTGGTGGGGCTTGTCGCGCGCGACGGCGGTGATGCCCTGGACGAAATCGAAGATGCTTTCCGGCGGGCGGCCTTCCTCGGCCAGCACCGCGTCGATGATTTTGCCCGTCTCGGCTTTCGAGAAGCCGCGGCGGCGCAGGAATTCGGTGCGCTCTTCGTCCTTGTGCGCGACGATGCGTTCGCGCGCCGCCTTGATGCCGGTGATGAACGGCTGCGGTGAGGAGTCCGCGAAGCTGAGCAAGGCCGGCGCCGCCTCATGGGCGAAGCGCGAAGCGGCGTATTTGGAATGGCGGATGGAGATCTCCTCGAAATCTTCGACGCCCCACAAATTGCGATTCTGGCACACGGCCCTGAGATAGAAGGACGCGATACCAAGGGTCTTGGCGCCCACTTCGCTGTTCCAGGCATAGAAGCCCCTGAAATAGAGATCGGGCGATCCATCCGCGAGCTTGCCGGCTTCGATCGGATTCAGATCGTCGACGAGGAAAAGGAAGACGTCGCGATCGGAAGCGTAGAGCGTCGTGGTGTCCTTGGTGATGTCGACGCGCGGATTATAGACGCCGGTCGACCAGTCGAGGACACCGGGCACTTTCCAACGGGTGTCGCCGGTGCCGTTGCCGGCGATGCGCTGCACGGCTTCGACCAGCTCGTGGTCGTAGATCCGGCCGTAGTCGGGGCCGGTCACGGCGCGCAGCTCGACGCGGCCGTCGTCGGTCTCGAGGGTCTTGATCTGCTCGGCGCGGTGGGCGGTCAGCCCATATTGCAGGTTGATGCCGGCGAGCGCGGCGGGGAGCTGCCGCAGATAGGCGGCCGGCGCGCCGACCTGGCTCGCGAGCTGACCGAAACTCCAGTGCGTCGGAGCGATGGGCTTGTCGGCGCCTGGTAGGATCAGGGCAAGCCGTTCGGGATCGGTGCGGCTGGCTTCGACATGGATAAGCGCGGATTCGACAACGCGCGTTCGGCTGCGCTCGGTGCGCTCGCGGACGGTCCGGCCGAGTTCGGCGAGCGAGAGATAGCGCTCGTCGTCGGGTCGCGAGAACCACTCCGAGGAAACCCGACCGATGCGCTCGCCGCGGTTGATGTCCACCTTCCAGCCGCCACTCACGTCGCGCCGGGCATCGAGAACCTGCATGTTCATGGGATCAAACTCCATGACGGGCGCCGGAAGACTCTCTCCCGACCCTCAACCCGTCACGGAAATCCGGTCCACACTCTCACTCTAATGAGGGCGTTGCGGGGTCTCCCCGCAGAAGGGGTCGGCCGAGACCCTGGGCTCGGCCGCAGGGGAAGGCTTTCCCCTCCAGGCCCCCTCTCAATCGCTGGCCCTTCCAGTCGGTTTGGGGGAGATTGAAAACTGTCAGAAAACCGCATATATTTCTGACAGGAGAAGTGCCGTGCAACGACTGACCGAACAGATTCTGGCGCACACCGAGGGCTTGCCCGAGGGCGCTCCGATCGCGGCGAAGAGCCTGCTCCATCTCGGCAATCGCGCCGCGGTGGATCAAGCCTTGTCGCGACTGGCTGAACGTGGCCGGCTGATGCGTGCCGGGCGCGGCGTCTATCTGCGCCCGGTTTCGAGTCGGTTCGGCGTCCGCGCGCCCTCCGTCGAGAAGGCCGTCGAAGCCCTCGCGCTCCAGCGCGGCGAAACCATCGTGTCGAACGGTGCCGCGGCCGCTAACGCGCTCGGCCTCACGACACAGGTGCCGGTCCGGTCGGTCTATCTGACATCGGGCCGTAGCCGGACGATGAATCTGGGCCAGCAGGTCGTCGAGCTGCGGCATGCGCCGCGCTGGCAGTTGGCGCTGGCCGATCGGCCCGCCGGACAGGCGGTGCGAGCGCTCGCCTGGCTGGGGCCGGAAAAGGCAGAAGCCGCCTTGATGACGTTGAAGCGCAAGTTGCCGTCTTCCACGTTCGGCGAACTCGTCGCGGTCGCGCCCCAGCTACCGAGCTGGCTCGCCAGGACGGTCGGCAAAGTTGCATACGGCCGAAGGAGCCATTCTCAGGTGGGCGGCCTACCTATTTAGATTGTCCGAAATTTGTATATTTATTTCGGACAATCCACTTGGTTCGCGTCCGAAAAAGGACTACAATTTTCGGACATGAACACCGACTCGCCCGATCTGAAGAAAGCCATGCTCGAGCGCATCCGTGCGGATGCGCCACGCAAGGTCTGGACGCCCAGTGACTTCGTCGATCTCGCCTCGCGGGACGCGGTCGATAAGGCGTTGCAGCGGCTGACGAAGGTCGAAATCCTTAGGCGGATTGATCGTGGGCTCTACGATCAGCCTGGCTTCAACAAACTCACCCAGAAACCCAATCCGCCTGATCCGCGCTCAGTCATCGACGCCGTCGGGCGACGTGACCAAACCCGGATGCTTGTCGACGGCATGACCGCGGCGAACGATCTGGGCCTAACTGACGCCGTCCCCGCCAAAATCGTGGTGCACACCGACGCTCGGCGCCGCGCGATCAAGCTCGGCAACGTAACGATCACCTTCCGTCCAACCGCGGCCAGCAAGCTATTCTGGGCCGGACGACCAGCGATGCGCGTCGTCCAAGCGCTTCACTGGCTGCGCGATCTCCTGGTTCGTGAAGGAGAAAGTGATCAGGTTAGGCGCAAGCTCGCCAATCTTTTCGAAGATCCCACGGTGGGACCGCCCCTCAAAGCGGATCTCACTGCCGGTATGACAGCTCTTCCGACATGGATGTGGGTGTTTCTCAAGCCGCTCGTTGAAAGCGACGCCGGCGTTCGTCGTCGGCACGTCGATGATGATCGTGATGATGCTGATCATGATCGTCATCAACAAAGAACGGCGGACGATGCCGATGATCAGCGTCATGCTGCCGTCGCCCGGCCCAAGCGAAAGCCGCTCTCCCCGCAGAAGGCACAAACTGCCAAGCGCGGTGCAGCCCGGGCGGTGAAGACATGAATCCGGCTTTCGACGAGGTTCTCGCGGCCGGGTCGGACGCGATGTTGAGCGCCTTCGATACGACGGCGCTACGCCTCGGCACGGCGTCTCAGAATATCGAGAAGGACTTCTGGGTCTGCTGGACGCTGGATGCCTTGTTCAATGGCTTGAAAGAGGGCGGACCCCGCCTCCTCTTCAAAGGTGGAACCTCCCTGTCCAAAGGGTTTGGTTTGATCAATCGCTTCTCCGAAGACATTGATGTCACGGTGTTTCGGGACGACATCGGCGAGCCGGCGACCATCGAGGAGCTCGAAGCGCTGAGTAGCAAAAAGCGCCGGGCGCGCCTCGATGCGATCAAGGACGCCTGCCAAGCCTACATCAACGGCCCGCTGCGGGCTGAGTTGACGCAGATCCTGCAGGACCGGCTTCAGGCTGCCGGCCTCGATGCCGGCGCGGCCCGAGTGGAAGCCGATGACGCTGATCCCGACGGGCAGACGCTTCTGATCTGGTATCCCGCGGCGACGCCGCGATCGGATTATGTGCGGGCAGCGATCAAGATCGAGTCGGGCGCGAAATCCGCGCTCGATCCGAACAGCGAAGTGCCGATCAAACCCTATGTCGATGATGATCTGCCGGCGCTCGACCTGACCGTGCCGGCCGTCCGCACGGTCGATCCGGAACGTACCTTCTGGGACAAGGTTGTCATCCTCCATGGGCTGCGGCGCTGGTTCGACAAGCGCGGCGAGCTGCGCGGGGGCGGCCAACGCGTTTCCCGTCACTATTATGACCTGCACCAGCTCGCCGCGGCCCGCGTCGGCGCCGCCGCCATCGCTGATCCGGCGCTCGGTGCGGATTGCGTCGCGCACGCCCGGATGTTCTTCAATCGACCGGACTTCGATCTCGCGAGCGCTGCGCCTGGCTCGTTTGCACTCGCCCCGCATGACGCGATGATCGAGCAACTGCGCGTCGACTACAGGGCCATGCAGGGCATGATCTTTGGCGATCCACCGGATTTCGAGGCGGTGCTCGACAGCATCGGCTCGCTCGAGACGCGTCTCAACAAGAAGGGCGATACGGGAGGCGGGGCCGCGCGATGAACCAGTTGGAGGGAGCTTTCGACACCGGGCAAAAGGCAGACGCGCGTGGCGCGGGCGAAGCGATCGTAACCCCGCTGCGCAAACGCCGCCTCAGCGGCGAACTCTACGAGCGCGACCCGAAGATAGAAGCCCTCATCGCCGAATTGGCAGTCCTGCCGCGTGATGGCTTGATCGCCAGGGCGGAAATCACCAAGCGCTCGGACCCGGGCTACGTCCCGAGCGAATGTCTCGTTTACTTCATTCGCGCGAGCCGTCGCGACAACAACGAGGTGTGGTTCGAGCGCCTCTATCGGATCTTGACCGAACGGGTGCTGCGCAGTTTGCCCAGGGCGGAAAGCTCCGATGGAAAGACGGAATCGCTGACGCGCGGGGTCGTGCGCGACAAGGTGTTCGGCCGGTTCGTCGAGCTCTTTTCGGCGGACCGCGCCGCCTACGACGAAAAGGTCGACTACTTCGAGGTGCGCTTCGATGGCGCGCTAGCGAGCCTGCGGCGCGATGCGCAGGAAAAGGCCTGGCGCGACGAAAACCGTTCCCAGCCCCTCGAATATGACGAGGAGAGCGGAGAACTGTCACCGGAGGTCGAGGCGGCCGCAGGGACCCACGATCCCTTCGCCGTGTCGGATTTCGACGACCCGTCTTACCGGTCGCGCCTGGATGCAGCGATTGAAGCTCTACCGACAGAACAAAGCAGGATCATTCACATGTTGAGACAGGGCTTCCCCATCGACTCCAAGGAGCCGGACGTCATGACCATCGCCAAGGCTTTGGGCCGCTCCGAAAAGACCGTCCGAACCTACCGCGACAAGGCCTTCGCCGCCCTGCGAGCTGCCATGGCCGACGGAGACGAGCGGTGAGCCCCGGCGGCGGACGTCCATCCCGCGAGGCCGTGCTCGACGCGTTCGCGGTCGAGAGCGAGCCTGGCCGGTCGACCTTGGAACGCTATCTGCGGCTATACCCGGAATATGCCGGGGAGCTCATCGACCTCTCGCGCGAACTCAGCCGCGAGGCTTATGAAGATGCCGCACCCCTCTCTGCTACCGATCGGGCGCTGATCGACGCTGCCTGGTCGCAACACGCGAAGGTTATGCCGGCGGCAGCAGCCGACCCTTTCGCGGCGCTGACGGTCGATGACTGGCGCGCCGTCGCGCAGCGTCTGGACGTGCCCCGGCAGGTCGTGACCGCACTGCGCGAACGGCGGGTCTCTCTCGTCAGTATCCCGCGACGCTTCCTGGCGATATTGGCGGATGCGATGCGCAGCTCTGTCGCACAGTTGGAGTCGTCCTGGGGGCCAGCGCACCTGATTGTCGCGCGCAGCTATAAGGCCGACAGCAAACCGGTGGCCGGCGAGCAGGTCACCTTCGAGCAAGTGCTGATCGATGCCGGCGTCCCGGCCGAGAAGCGCGCCCGGCTGTTGGCGGAGGCGGACTGACATGGACAGTGTGGAGCTCGCCAGGCAAGTCGCCGCCGAGCTTCACGCTCGCCTCGTTGCATCCGGCGCCGATCCCTGGTCGCCCTATGACTTTGCTGTCGCCGAGGCCAAGCGGCGGGGGATTGATGTCGAACGGACTGCCGCCGGCGCAGCCGTCCTCAATGGCGGCCGCGCGACTTTCGTCGCCGCCGACGATCTGATTCTTCACGAGAATATGGGCTCTCCGTTCGAGCAAGCTTTCCTCGTGGCGCATGAGATCGGCCATGTCGAGCTGGGCGACGATCCTGGTGGCGAAGCGGCGCCGATGATTGATCCGGCACGCCCGGCCGAGCCCTCACCAGTCGGAATGGATCGGGTTGTCGATTATGGACGCCGGCAACGCCGCGAAGTCCAGATGGACCTGTTCGCGCGCGAACTGCTGCTTCCGCGCACCGTCGCGCGGGCGCTCCATGTCGACCAAGGGCTCGCCGCGTCCGCCATCGCCGCGAAGCTCGGCGCGCCGTTCGAGGTCGTCGCGCAGCAGTTGTTCGATGCTTTGCTGCTGCCGCCCGTGCCTCCCGCCGCGACTGCGGCGCATGTCGAACGGCCGCTCAATCCGCTGCAAGCGGCCGCTGCGGCGCATCGCGGCGAAGCCTATCTGCTTGAGGCGGGGCCTGGCACCGGCAAGACGCAGACGCTGATCGCGCGCGTCGAGGGCCTTCTAGGCGAGGGCGTCGATCCACGGCGCATACTGCTGTTGACCTTTTCGAACAAGGCAGCGGGCGAGATGGCCGAGCGGATCGCGCGCAAGCGGCCCGAGGCTGCGGCCGCGATGTGGATCGGCACGTTCCATGCCTTCGGCCTCGATATCATCCGTCGTTTCCATGCGGAGCTCGGCCTGCCGAAGGACCCGCGGATGATGGACCGGACCGAAGCGGTCGAACTCCTCGAGGGGGAGTTCCCGCGGCTTAGGCTCGCGTACTACCGCAATCTTTACGATCCGACCCAGATCATTGCCGACATGTTGGCCGCCGTATCGCGGGCGAAGGATGAGGTGGTCGACGCCGAAACCTACGCCGCGCTCGCCGACGCCATGCAGGCGAAAGCCCAGGACTCGGATGCGCGCGAGGCGGCGGAACGCGCCGGCGAGGTTGCCCGCGTCTACGCGGCCTACGAACAGCTCAAGCGCAACGCGCATTGCATCGACTTCGGCGATCTTGTCGCCTTGCCGGTGCAACTGCTCGAAAAGGAGGCGGCCATCTGCGCGGCGCTGCAGGCGCAATATGATCATGTCCTGGTGGATGAGTATCAGGACGTGAACCGCAGCAGCGTGCGGCTGCTGAGCGCACTGCGGCCCGACGGCCGCAATCTCTGGATGGTCGGCGACGCCAAGCAGTCGATCTACCGGTTTCGCGGTGCCTCATCCTTCAACATAACCCGGTTCGGCAAGGAGGACTTCGCCGGTGGCAATCGCGGTCGATTGAAGCGTAATTATCGTTCGGTGCCGGAGATTGTCGCCAGCTTCTCCAGTTTCGCGATCACGATGCGCGCCGGCGATGCGGATAGTGGCCTCGACGCGGACCGCGACGCCAATGGACATAGGCCCGAGTTGCGCACGGTCCAGCGCGCCGAGCAGCAGCAGGTCGCCCTGGCCGACGCTATCGAGGAGCTGCGGCGTGACGGCTACGCCTATCGTGACCAGGCGGTCCTGTGCACCGGCAACGAAAAGCTGTCGACGATCGGGCAGGACCTGGAACGGCTCGGCGTGCCGGTCCTCTTCCTGGGAAGTCTGTTCGAGCGGGGTGAGGTCAAGGATCTCCTGGCTCTCCTCTCGATCCTGGTCGATCGGCGCGCCATGGGCCTGGTGCGCATTGCCTGCTGGCGAGACTTCGCCACCTCCTTTGCCGATGTGGTCGCGGTCTTCGACCATCTGCGGGCGGCCGAGCACGCGCCGGCGGGCTGGCTGCGGCATGGCGAGGCGATCCCCGGTTTGAGCGACAGGGGGCGGCAGACCGTTGCCAAGCTCGCGACTGCGCTCGATGGTTTCGATCAGACGGCCTCGCCCTGGACCGTGCTCGCGACGCTGTTGCTCGATCGCACACGCATCGCCGCGCGCCTGGGCGCGTCGGAGGATCTCGCCGACCGCACACGGGGCATCGCGATCTGGCAATTCCTCAACTTTGTGCGGGTACAACCGGCCGGACGCGGGCTGCCCATCACGCGCCTGCTCGATCGTGTGCGCAGGCTCGTGCGGCTCGGCGACGACCGCGACCTGCGCCAATTGCCGGCGGCCGCCCAGCATCTCGACGCCGTGCGGCTGATGACCATCCATGGCGCCAAGGGCCTAGAGTTCGGTGGCGTCCATATTCCTGGGCTTAACAGCGACACGATCCCACGCACGCCGCCGGCGCCGCCCTGTCCGGCGCCCGACGGGATGATCGCGGGGGCGGAGGGCAGTGCGCTGGAGGCATTCCGCGCAGGTCAGGCCGAGGAGCAGGAGTGCCTATTTTACGTGGCGCAGTCGCGCGCCCGCGATCGCCTGATCCTTTATGCGCCGACCGAGAAGAGTAACGGCCACAACCGACCGCTTTCGCCATTCCTCGACCGTCTCGGGGCGACCTTAACACGCCGTTCGCTCGTGCCGGCACGGCCGCTTCCCGTGGCCGCGGAAGCTCGGGATATCGATTTGGTGGTCGACGGACGGCTGCGGTTAGGCGCCCCGCAGATCGCTCTTTATGAATCCTGCCCGCGTCGCTTCTTCTACACGCATGTCCTGCAGGTCGGCGGCCGGCGAACCGCGACCGCCTTCATGCATCTGCATGAGGCGGTTCGCGTGGTGGTCGAGGCGGTGATCGCGTCGGATGGACCCGTGTCCGAGCAGGCGCTGCAAGATCGCATCGATGCGGCGCTCGCCGGCGAGGGGCTCGGCGAGCACGGCTATCGCGCGGAATTCCGCGATCTGGCGCTGGCAATGCTGCGCTTCTTCCTGGCGAACCGCGCCGAAGCAGTCCCCGAAGCGCCGGTCGCGCTCAGCCTCAGTTTCGGCGGCGAGGAGATCATCGTTCGGCCGGACGAGGTGCTGGTGCGGCCGGACGGCATCCGCGCCGTGCGCCGCATTCGCACGGGTCACATGCGGTCGGCCGAGGGCAAGGATGTCGGCGCGGCGGCGCTGATGCTGGCGGTCAGGCAGTCCTTTCCCGGCGCGGTCGCAGAGCTCGTCCATCTTTCCGACGGCGAGGCACATGCGCTTGCCTTGTCCGATCGGGAGCTGAAGGGGCGCAAGGACAAGCTCGCAAAGTTTCTCGGCGACATCCGCGCCGGACGGTTTCCGGCCGAGGTTTCGTCGCGCACCTGCCCGAACTGCCCGGCCTTCTTCATCTGCGGGCAGACCCCCGACGGCCCCTTGCAAAAAAAGTTCGTCTGACCTTACCGGTCGGCCTCCCTCGCTCCGATTGGACCCTTAGAGCCGCGGCGCTGCCTCGGCCGAACCTAAGGACCCAATCTTATGAACACCGAAGAACTTCTTGATTACGACGATCTCGGCAACGCCCTGCGCGAAGGCCGGGCGTTGCGTCCGGCGCGGGGGTATCGCTTTCTCCTCGCGCAGGGCGATCTCAACTTCCAGTCCCGTGTGGTGAGCGATCCCGTGCCGCTCGGCCGCCAGTTGCTGGAAGCCGCGGCACTCGACCCGCGGGACGGTTACAGCCTCATCGCGATCCTGCCCTCGGGCGATTTCGAGGATGTGAGGCTCAACGAGCCGTTCGACCTGCGTGAGCGCGGCGCCGAGCGGTTCATCGCCTTCCAGACCGACCGCGACTTCAAGCTGACCCTCAACGACCACGAGCTGCTCTGGGGCAAGCCGGTCATCAGCGGCACGGTGCTCTACGGCCTCGCCAAGCCCGGCGAGGGGGAGGCCGTCTTCCTCGAGGTTCCCGGCGGTGAAGATCGCCTGATCGAGCATGGCGAGCTGATCGATCTGGTCCAGCCCGGCATCGAGCGGTTCATCACCGCGCGGCTGACGTTCGAGATCATCGTCAATTCGCGGCCGCGCACGGTGAACGCCCGCACGGTGACGTTCGAACAGATCGTCCAGCTCGCCTTCCCGGGCCAGCACGAACCCAACGTCGTCTTCTCGATGACCTATCGGCACGCGGCGTCGACGCCGCCCGCCGGTGAGCTCGGGGTTGGCGGCTCCGTCGACGTCAAGAAGAAGGGCACGGTGTTCAATGTCACGCGCACTGTTCAGTCGTAATCCGGACCTCAAGCGGCTGCGGGACGAAGGCTACTTCGTCCAGCAGCAGGGCGGGTATCTCGTTATGCGCGAGGTGCCGTATGTCGATGCGCGCCGGGAGGTGCGCATCGGCACCCTCATCTCCAGCCTCACGCTGGCCGGAGATCAGACGCGCCCGCCCGACACCCATGTCATCCACTGGGACGGCGATTTCCCGTGCCACGCCGACGGCAGGCCCATCCAGGGCATCTCGCATGCGGCCGGCGCCTTCGATCTCGGCCACGGCCTGAAGGCGACGCACAGCTTCTCCAGCAAGCCAGACGGCGGCTACTCGGACTACCACCACAAGATGACGAGCTACGCGAATATCCTCGCGGGCCCGGCCGCAGTGCTGAAGTCCGGCGCGACGCCTCGCACCTTCCGCGAACCGGAAGAGGAGGAGGACAGCGTCTTCAACTATGTCGAGACCGCCTCCGACCGTGTCGGGATCGGCGTCCTGACCGAGCGACTCGTCAACGAGCGGGTCGCCATCATCGGCGTCGGGGGGACCGGCGGCTACATCCTGGATTTCGTCGCCAAGACGCCTGTCCGGGAAATCCGGCTGTTCGACAGCGACGAGTTCCTGACCCATAACGCGTTTCGCGCGCCGGGCGCTCCGAGCCTGGAGGAATTGCGGGAAGCGCCCAAGAAGGTCGAATACCTGAAGCGCATCTACAGCCGGATGCACCGGAACATCGTGGCGCACGATGTCGCGCTCGGCGTCGACAACATTCACCTTCTCGACGGCGTCACCTTCGCGTTCCTGTCCCTCGATGCGGGTGACGCTAAGCGGCTGATCGTAGAGAAGCTCGAGGCGATCGGCGCCGCGTTCGTCGATGTTGGCATGGGGCTCGAGCTCGACGAGGGGTCGCTGGGCGGCATCCTGCGCGTCACCGCCAGTACGCCGGAGAAGCGCGATCACGCGCGGCAGCGCATTTCCTTCGTCGGCGGCGGCGCCAAGGACATCTACGCCTCCAACATCCAGGTCGCGGATCTCAACGCCCTGAATGCTGTCCTCGCGGTCGTCAAGTGGAAGAAGATTCGCGGCTTCTACCGCGACCTCGAGCGCGAGCATCACTGCACCTACACCACCGACGGCAACATGCTGATCAACGGGGATCTCGCGTGATACGGCACAAGCGACTCGAACATCGTTTCGTCGAACACATCCCTGAGCGCCTTGAGGCAGGCATTCTCTATGTTTCGATGGAATATGCCACATCAGCCCACAGCTGCTGCTGCGGTTGCGGCGAGGAGGTCGTCGCCCCCTTCACGCCGACGGACTGGAAGATGACGTTCGATGGCGAGACCGTCTCCCTTCGGCCGTCGATCGGCAATTGGACGCTGAAATGCCGGTCACACTATGTGATCGACCGCAGCAAGGTGATCGAGGCCGGCCCCTGGAGTGACGAGCAGGTCGAAGCCGAGCGTCGTCGTGACCGCGCTGCCAAAGCGCGCTTCTACGGGCAGACGCCAGCGATCGAACTTGCCGTTCAGCCCGCTCCCGTCAAGGCGGCTCCCGGCTTCTGGCGCCGCGCCTGGCGTTGGCTATCTGGCAGATCGTGACGATAGGCCCGACGGCAGGTTGCCGTCGGGCTATCCCGCTTCGGAACGCAGCGCAGCCCTAAGAGACAAATCAAGAACATCTATCAGGAGCTTACACGGTCTTCGCCGAAATCCTTGTGCAAGGAATGACCGACACACCATATATTGATGTTAGGCATGGGGCGATCTCCTAGCACGTGCGCGTCTCCACTCATGGTGGTGGGGACGTGGGCGAGCTTCTTGCGACCTCCTCCGGTGCCTGGCGAGGACAGATAGGCATCGAGAAGGAGCGTGGAGAATGGATGCTACCGAATTCAAGCCCGGCGATCTTGTGCGGGTGAAGTCAGGCGGGCCGATCATGACGGTCGAGCAGGTCGGGAAGACGGCCATGCTGGAGGAGGATGCCGTCTGGTGTGTCTGGTTCGAGAAGGTGGGCAACAAGCAGGTCGCGCGGAAAGACACGTTCGCGCCGGTCGTGCTGGAGAAGGCTGAGAAGCCACGAGCCGCGTTCTCCGTCGGCGTCGTTCGGGCGTAGCGTGGTGCCTCATGCCGTTTCGCGGCCTGTTCATCGGCATCGACCGTTATAGCTCGACCGGCATTGATGAGCTGACCTGCGCGCGTCGCGACGCGACGGCGCTGGAGGCACTGTTCTTCGACACGCTGGGCGGCAGCACAGTCTTGCTGGCAGATGCGGAGGCCACGCGGCAGCGGATTGAGGACGCATTTGCCGACCTGGCCGGCTGCGGCCCCGAGGATACGGTGGTGATCGCGTTCTCCGGCCATGGGTCGGAGACACATGAGCTCGTCACCCACGACGCGAATCCAGATGATCTCGCCGGCTCCGCGATCCCGCTCGAGCTGTTGCAGGAATGGTTCTCGCGGATACCGGCAAAGCGCCTGATCCTGTTCCTCGACTGTTGTTTTTCCGGCGGCATTGGGGCGAAGGTTCTGCACGTCGATGCGAAGCCGCGCAGCCTTTTGTCCGCCGAAGCGCGCCTGGCTCAGCTTGGCGGCGCTGGTCGGATCATCTTCACCGCCTCCGCGGCGACCGAGCCCGCCTATGAGCACCGCCGGTTCGGGCACGGCTTTCTGACCCACTTTCTGCTTGAGGCGCTATGTGGCGCCGAGGAAGTCGTGAGCGGCGGCAAGCTCTCGCTCTACCGCCTCCTCGAGCATGTCACGAGCCGCGTCCGGGCGGCCGCGCTGCAGGGCGGCAAAGAGCAGAACCCGACCATGCGCGGGAGCATCGACGGCGATGTCGCGTGGCCCGTGTTCGTGCCGGGCGCTAAGTATCGGGCGGCCTTCCCGGCGCGTCTGCCTGCCAAGGTGACGTCCGATCTTGCCAGCCTCTCGTCGGCCGGTTTCCCCGACGCGCTTGTCACCGCCTGGGCTGGAGCGATCCCGTCCTTGAATGCGCTTCAGATCTCCGCCATCACCGACTTCGGCGTGCTGGACGGCGAGAACCTGGTGGTGTCGGCCCCGACATCCTCGGGCAAGACGATGGTGGGCGAGCTCGCGGCGCTCCGGAACGTGCTGGATCGCAAACGGGCTTTGTTTCTGCTGCCGCTTAAGGCCCTTGTGGCAGACAAGCGGCGGCACTTCGAGAGCGTCTATGGCGGTTTCGGGGTCCGCACGGTGGAAGCGACGGGCGAGACGGACGACATCGCGCCTCTGCTGCGGGGCCAATACGATGTCGGTCTCCTGACCTATGAGAAGTTCGCCGCGATCGCGCTGACATTCCCTCATGTGCTGGCGCAGGTCGGCGCGATCGTGATCGACGAAGCGCAGATGATCGCCGACCGTGGCCGCGGCGCGAATCTGGAGTTCATTTTGACGCTCATCCGGATGCGCCGGCGTGAGGGGATCGAGCCCCAACTGATCGCGCTTTCGGCTGTGATCGGGGACACGAACGGCCTTGAGCAATGGCTCGGCGCGCGGCTCTTGCGGCGCACGGAGCGGCCCGTTCCGCTTGAGGAGGGCTTGTTGCTCGGCACCGGGCATTTCCGCTTTCTTGACCCGGAGAATGGCAATGAGCAGGTTGAGGGGCCGCTCGTTCGGCGTCTTGTCGGCGGCAAAGGATCCAGCCAGGATTGGATCATCCCGCTGGTGCGCAAGCTTGTCGCCGAAGGCCAGCAGGTGATCGTGTTTCGCGAAACCAAGGGCGAAGCCCGCGGCTGCGCCAACTATCTCGCAGAGTCGCTCGGATTGCCTCCGGCTGCCGAGGCGCTGACGCAGATGCCCGGCGGCGATCCCTCGCAGGCCAGCGCCGACTTGCGGAGCGCGCTGGGGCGCGGCGTCGCTTTCCACAACTCGGATCTCGACCGCGAAGAGCGGCGCGTCATCGAGGAAGAATTTCGCCGTAGCGGCTCGGGCCTGCGCGTCATCGCAGCCACGACGACGCTGGCGATGGGCGTGAACACGCCCGCGTCATCGGTCATCATCGCCGGCTTGAATCATCCCGGCGACGAGCCCTATTCGGTAGCCGAATACAAGAACCTAGTCGGTCGCGCGGGAAGGCTTGGCTTCGCCGAGAAGGGAGCTTCGTATCTGCTGGCGCTCGATCCGCGCGCCGAGCATGATCTGTGGTCGCGATACGTGACCGCGGAGCCGGAAGACTTGGTGTCCCGCTTCCTCGACGGTACAACCGACCCACGCTCCCTGATTATCCGCGTCCTAGTCGCGGCACAACGAGCGGCCGGCGAAGGCGTGCCGAGCGAGGAGATTGTCGAATTTCTGGAATCGAGCTTCGGCGCGTTCCAAGCCCGGCGCGCCCATAGCGCGTGGCAGTGGAGCCGGCCGGATCTGCTTTCGGCCCTAGCGGATTTGGAACGCCACGGCCTGGTGCAGAAGAACGCTACAGGCGCGTATGAATTGACCAAGCTGGGCCGTCTCGCTGGCGAAAGCGCGGCAGAGGTCGGGTCCATCGTCGCGCTCGTAGATTGCCTCGGCTCGCTTCAGCCCCAAGAAATCAGCGATCCCGTCCTGATTGCCGCAGCTCAAACGACGGTCGAGGTCGATCAACTCCTTTTTCCGATCAACCGAAAAAGCACGCAGAAAGAGCCTCAGCTATGGCCCAACGAGCTGCAGAGGCAGAATGTGCCGTGGCACGTCCTGAACGCGCTTCAGCGCGGGACAACAGAAGATCATCAGGCGACCCTGCGTGCGAAGAAGGCGGTCGCTTGTCTTTTGTTCGTGTCCGGTCGTGCCATGAGCGAGATCGAGCGCGTGCTGACGCAGTTCGGTGGTGCGTTTGGCGGCGCCGCCGGCCCCATACGCGCGGTCGCAGCGCGGACTTGCGATCTGATGCCGGTCGCGGCTCGCGTCGCCGAGATCCTGCACCCCACGCTCGATCTCGGTGACCGTGTGAGACGTCTGGCGATCCGGTTGACATATGGCGTGCCCAGCGCCGCCGTCGACCTCGCCCAATTCGCTGGAGCCGATTTGCTGCGGGGCGACTATTGCCGCTTGGCCGCCGCGCAGCTCTGTGAGCCCGAACAGATCGACGCCGCAACTGATGACCAAATTCTGGCATGCGTGGACAAGGACAGGCGCAAGCTTGCACTTGTCCGCGATGCGGCGAAGCGCGTTGCCAAGCGTCGGGCCGAAGCGGTGGCGCCTTCCGCCCCGATCCTTGAAGTATATGTGCCCTAAATTGCGCGCAACGGGGGCGTGAGGCGATTGCGTCAGATGCCCCCTCTGCGAGACGTTCCTGCCTCAGAAAGTCTCCAATGCTGGCGGAGCCAATGCGGCAGCGGGCGATCAAGCGGTCGAACGAGACAACGCGCCGCTACGGCTGCGCTCGGTGTGCAGGAGTGTCAGGATGGTCTGCCGGTTCGGAGCAAATGACCTGGTCGCCGATGGCGCCAAACCGAAGATCGTCGATTTCTTCAAAAAGCTTTTTCGACTGCATCGTGGGCGGCGATGAATTGCTCGCCGACCAGTGGCTGATCGCAAGCCTCAAGCTGCCAAGCGACGCTCCTCGTCCTCGGCTTCGTTCCCCGGCTCTCCAACCGCTTTGGTCAGGAAGAGGTCAAGCGCAGCTCGACGAGAATCACGATCCAATGCGTAGGCCGTCTGTTTGAATTCGATCCCCTCGAGTAGCCCTTGGATGTAACCGGAGATCGTGTCGGCGGCCATGATGAGCGCAGTGTCGAGCGTGTGAATGTATTTGCTCGTCACCGAGCCCTTGGAGTGGCCGACGAGCGCCGCGATGGTCACCTCGGTGAAACCGAGATCGTTGGCGATGCTGGCAAAGCTGTGACGCAGGACATGCGGGGTGACGCCGGCGAGCGGACTGTCGCTGAAAATCTGTTCCCAATGGTTCGGGAAGCTGCCGAACGCATGGTCCTCGCCCTGACCTGGGAAGACATAGGTGCCCGCTGCGGTCTTGCGCCGTTCCTCCAGATACTCGACGACGGGCAATCCGATTGGACGAATGGACTCACCTTCCTTGCTGTCCACCAGGCGCATGCAGCTCGCGTCGGTGTCAGCTTCGATCCACATTAGCGAGATCATTTCCGAGCGGCGGCAGCCGGTGAGCGCGATCTGCCGGATGATGTCCACGGTCATGGCGTATTTTTCGTTCGCCGCGGCATCGCGAAGCATTTGCCCGAGGGTGCGATACTCCGCCTCGGTCAGCCTACGATTCCGAACATTGTCCTTGGGCTTCTTGATGCCGTGCGCCGGATTGACCTCTATAATCCCAGCATCGACAGCGTAGGTGAGGATTCCGCCCAATAGGCCGACGGTGCGCGTGGCGGTGCCCGCGCCACCACGAACAATGGCCTTTCCTCGCAGCTTTTTCGTCTTGACGGCGACGCGCGTCTTGCCGGCCATGATGTCCTTCAAGACCTTGTTGATGTCGGCCTTGGTGAGATCCTTGACCCGGCGCGCGCCGATCAGCGGGATGATGTGCCGCTCGATACGGCCAGTGTCGGTGACGATGGTGGTGGGCTTTTTCGGTCGCCCGCCCTTACCCAGAATGAGGCCCGCGTTCAGATCAGCGGTATAGAGGGCGCAAAGCTCCTTGACCGTGATGGCCTTGTGATCGAGCTGACGTTCTTCGGAAGGGTTGTCGCCGCGCGCGACGCGCCCGAGTTGGACCTTCGCTTCTTGCCGGGCTGTCTCCGGCGTCCACACGCCATGCAGGCCGATGGTGTAGCGTCGCGTGCGTCCAACAGCGCGATATTGGATGAGGTAGCTGCGCTTGCCGGAGGCGAACACGCGGAGGCCGAAACCGGGCAGTTCGTCGTCCCAGATAAAATAGTCCTTCTCGCGAACATCGGCAGCGTCCACGATCCGCTTGGTCAGCTTTGCCATGAGGTGTTCCCCTCGCTAGTGAGGGGCTGCTTCCGCGGAAGCACCACGGAAGCAACCGGATGGATATCGGAGCGAAATTCTGGATAGACAGTTCGGCGCGGAAATACGAATTGTCTAGTATCTTCAGTTACATATCGCATTGTAGCGTGCCCTGTCGTGCATTTAGGATAGGCAGGCTAAATTGCTCCGAAGGCAAAGGTCACACGTTCGAATCGTGTCGGGTGCGCCAGTTGCCAGCCGTTCAGGCGCCGGCCCTCACGTCAGCATCGCAATGATCACGTGGAGCTGGTCGGACGCGGCCGTCACCAGTCCGTCATATGACGTCTGGCCGTGTGCGGCGGCGTGCAGGATGTATTCGGCGACGGCCGCCTTAAGGCCGAACACGGATTGATGGGCCGGAACGCTTGCCATCACGGTTTCCAGCGCTTGACGCATGGTGTGAATGAGCTCGGAGCTGTATTGCATGGGCTGTCCTCCCGCCGGCTCATATTGGATCGCGTGTCCATGCTTGCCACTCACAAGCCCGAGATTGTTTCTTGAATCGGTCGAGACTCAACGTCTCAGTTCAAACGCAAGATCGCCGCATTGAGCACGCCGGCAAACGCTACCCAGGCGGCGTAGGGCACGAACAAGGCGGCGGCCAGACGGTCGCGTGACAGCTCGAGACTGATGTAAGTCACGATCGCGACGAGCAGGCAGATGAGGATGACGAGCGCGGCCCCGATCTGGTGCATGGTGAACATGACCGGCGACCAGACGAAATTGAGCGCCATTTGCGCGGCCCAAGCCAGCATCGCCTTGCCCCGGGGCTCGCGACGAAATGTCCGCCAGCCCGCAATCGCGATCAGAACGTAGAGAATCGTCCAGGTTATCGGGAACACCCAGTTCGGCGGCACGAAGCCCGGCTTGGCAAGACCGGCATACCATTCCCCAGGCAGATTGGTTGCGCCGATGAGCCAACCGATGCCGACCACGCCTGCCACGAAGACCAACAAGTGAAACATCCATCACCTCGCGCTTCTCTTCACCCGATTGTATCATCTTTCCATGAGCGAATCCGACAGGGTGACCGGCAAAGCCTCGCGGGTGCGCAAGATCATCCATATCGACATGGATGCCTTCTATGCGTCGGTGGAGCAGCGCGACAATCCGGAGCTGCGCGGAAAGCCGGTCGCCGTCGGAGGCTCCGCGCAACGCGGCGTCGTCGCGGCCGCGAGCTACGAGGCCCGCAGGTTCGGTGTGCGCTCCGCCATGCCGTCCGTGACGGCGAAGCGGCAATGCCCCGATCTGATCTTCGTCAAGCCGCGCTTCGAGGTCTACAAGGCCATCAGCCGGCAGATCCGCGACATCTTTGCCGAGCACACACCGCTCATCGAGCCGCTGTCGCTCGACGAAGCGTATCTGGACGTGACGGAAAATCTCCAAGGCATTCCTCTGGCGCGGGACATCGCCCTGCGCATCCGCGAGAAGATCAAGGCCGAGACAGGTCTCAACGCGTCGGCCGGCATCTCCTACAACAAGTTCCTGGCCAAGCTCGCGTCGGACCATCGCAAGCCCAACGGCCAGTTCGTGATCTCGCCGGAGATGGGACCGGCCTTCGTCGAGACGCTCCCGGTCGGCAAGTTTCATGGCATAGGCCCCGCCACTGCCGCGAAGATGAACGCGCTAGGCATGTTCACCGGCCTCGACATGCGCAACCAGACACTGGAGTTCATGAACGCGACCTTCGGCAAGTCGGGCGCCTATTATTACTGGATCTCACGCGGCGTCGACGAGCGGCCAGTCCGCGCCAATCGGATCCGCAAATCCATCGGCGCGGAGAACACGTTCTCCGTCGATCTCGCCGAACTTGATGCGCTGGTCGGAGAGCTCAGGCCTCTCGTCGACAAGGTCTGGCGTCACTGCGAGGCGACCGGCAATCGCGGCCGCACCGTGACCTTGAAGATCAAGTTTGCCGACTTCGAGATCATCACGCGCAGCAGGTCCGTCGCAGCGGCCGTCGCAGGCCGGGACGAGCTGGAGCGGCTGGCCTGCGGCCTGCTCGAAGCCGAGATGCCGCTGCCCAAGCGCGTCCGGCTGCTCGGGGTCTCGCTGTCTTCGCTCAAGGCCGGCGACGCTCCGGAACCGCAGCTGACGCTGGGCATCTGAACCGGGCTGGCGCGTCCTTTCGGCGGACGCGGCAGGCGCGAGGTCTGACATCCACAACAGCCACTCCGCGCAAAGAGCGGACGCCGCGCCGCCGCTGATCCGGTTCATTCATCTCACGTCGCTCTACTCCGCCGAAGCAGTGATCTGTGCCGGCACTCTCCCTGTTCAGCTGAGCATGGAGGCGGTGGTCGTCCTGTTCACCATTGTCGCGATCGTTGGACTTGCAACGGCCGCAGCAACCGCGGCGAGAGGCGGCAGGACCAAGCCCGCAGAACGCAGCAATGGCAGGTCTTTGACCGCGCTGTGTGGCCTCGTGGCGCAGGGAACCCAGCGCGTCCTCGCGCTGTTACAAGCCTGCTCCGGCAGTTCGGCCGACACATGCCGAGATCCCGCAATGATCGACTGGTCCTCCATTCTCATTCCGCAGAATTCCATCGCCGAAGTCGTGTTGCGGGGGACGCTGATCTATTTCCTGCTCTTTTTCATCCTTCGCCTCTTCCTCAACAGACAGTCCGGTGCCGTCGGCATCCCGGACCTACTCGTGGTTGTCCTCATCGTCGAGGCGACGACGGATGCACTAGGGCGCAACGAATCGGTCACCGAAGCGGCGATCCTGATCTCCACGGTCATGTTCTGGAGCTACGGCCTGCAATGGCTCGCCTATCATGTGCCCGCCTTGGAGATCCTGACAACCTCTCCCAAGGTCAAACTGGTCGAGAGGGGTCGAATGCTGCGCCGTAATATGCGCAAAGAACTGGTGACGGAAGATGAGTTGAAATCGTTGCTCAGGACGCAGGGCGTAGAAGACCTCAACATGGTGAAACTCGCCTGTCTCGAAAGCAGCGGTGATATCAGCGTGATCACATACGACAAGGCTGAACCCGCTTCCGGTCGCTCGAGCAAGGCGAAGGAGCTTGCCTGATCTAGTTTGAAGACATTTCGGCCGACCACGATGTCGGCTCTTCGTACTTTGACGTCCCCATGGTACCGGCCTGGTCGCCGACCGCGTGAGGGCTGCTTGGGACGGCCGCAGCCCCCCTCTCGGCGGCGATGCGGTGCCTTAACGAGGCCCGAGAGACCAACCGACGCGACATCTTTATCCGCGACGCAGCTGCAATCCTGTCGTACAGACACCCATCACGACGTTTTCGCGATTGAGCTGGAATGCTTGGCTTATTGATCCGCCTCGGGCTGCGCTTCGAAGACCGCATCGAGGAGCGGCGGTTTGTCGACCAATACGTCCGAGGCAGCCTCGGCTGGACGCAGATCGCGATGCTGCTCGGCGCCGCCACCTATGCGGGCTACACGCTCTGGGATTGGGTGCTCTACCCCGAAGTGGTTCCGACGACGCTGGCCATCCGTGGCGGCACGGCGCTGTTCGTGCTGCTGCCGTTGACGGCGCTGTTGTCGCGACGATGGATGAAGCCGTGGGCCGAGACGATCTTTCTCGTCTATTGCGTCATTCCCGGCTGCATCCTGCCGAGCATTTATCTCGTGCTGCCGTCCGGCTTCACCTTTGCCGCGCCCGGCATGATGATGATCATCCTGTTCGTCTCGACCATGCTGCCATTGCGGATCGGCTCGCTTGCGATCTTCTGCCTGCTGTCATGGGTTGCGCTGCTGGTCGCCGAGTCGTTCGCGTTGACGATGCCGGCGGGCCTGAGATTCATCAATCATACCCTCGTCGGCAACGCCTACGCATTGTCGCTCTACGCCGTGGCCGCGCGCGAGTACCGGGCGCGGAAGCAATTCCAAACCTCCGAAGCGCTGCAGCGGGAGAAGGAACGCTCCGAGAAATCGCTGCGCGATCTGCGCGCGACCCAGGAGCAACTCGTGCAGACGGAGAAACTCGCCTCGCTCGGGCAATTGGTCGCTGGAGTCGCTCACGAGGTCAGCACGCCGCTCGGCCTCGCCCTGACGACCTCCACCACCATGCAGACCGATCTGCAGACGATGGCAGATGCACTGGGCGGAGCATCCGTCCGGCGCTCCGACCTGACGAAAGGGATCGACCGGCTCAGGCAAGGTCTCGATCTGACCTTCGAAAATCTGCATCGCGCATCCGAGATGGTGCACAGCTTCAGGCAGGTCGCCGTCCATCAAGCCGATGAGGACCGGCGCGAGTTCGAACTCAAGGATTGGCTCTCGGAGTTGATGTCCAGGCTCGGGCCGCTGCTGTCGCACAATGGCCTGGCGGTCGAGGTCCAGTGCCCAGCGGGCATCAGGCTCAACAGCTACCCCGGAGCGCTTGCTCAGGTGATCAGCAATCTCGCCCTGAATACGGCAGGGCATGCGTATCCCGGCAAAAGAGGCGGCAGGTTTATCCTCACAGTCAGCCAGCCGGACCCGAAATCAGTCCGTCTGGTCTGCTCTGATGATGGCGTCGGCATCCCGGACGAATTGCAGGCGCGCATCTTCGATCCGTTCGTCACGACAAGTCGGGACAGTGGTCATTCCGGCCTCGGGCTCCACATCGCCTTCAATCTGGTCGCCTCATCGTTGAACGGCCGGCTGCGGCTCGAGCGCACGAAGCATCCGGGGACCCGGATCGCCATCGAGATCCCGCTCCAGGCATGATCCCGGCAGCTACGTTGGAGCCCTCAGCGCGCGCCGCACGGCTGACGGTGACGGATTCTCGGACCCCGCCACCATTGAGAGCGATTCGCCGGGCCGCTCAATGCCGCACGTGCTCGAACACAACGATCACGCCAGTCGGCTCGGGCTCGTGTGCCATCAGGCGCGTCAAATCGGAATCGCCCCAATCGGCCAGGCTGACGACCTCGCCGCTGTGGCGTTCGGTATCGGGCGATCCCGTCGGCTCGAGGACCTTGAGTCCCATCTCGTCGACGAAGAAGGTGTGCTCGCCGAACATGCTGTTGAGCTGCGGCATCGCGGGATGCTCGTCGGGCAGCACCTGAGCGCCGAGCTGGTTGACGGTCTGCTTCACCTGTTCGGATGTGAGCTTCATGAGCTGCTCCGTTTCTGTCGTGGCGGGTTTCCATTAAGCCGAGCCAGGACGGTGTTCCCTGCGACGGTATCTGCCTGGCTCACCTCCCGAACAGGTGCTGCGCACAAATGTTCCTGGGAAATGTATTTCGTGATAAGGGCGCGCCATCTGCCGCGTTCAAGGCACGGGATCGCCACAGGATGCCCATGATTCGCCGATGTCGCGCTATTCAGCAGCTTCGACGACCCGAATGTCGCGGTCGGCGCCGTCTCCGAGCAGATCGTGTGCCTTCTGATAGGCCGGGCTCGCATACGCCGCCTTGGCGCTCTCGACGCTGTCGAACTCGATGAGAACCACGCGCTCCATTTGGCCAAGCTCGAAGGCAGCGGCCGGCATTCCCCGCGCAAGCACGCGGCCACCAGCCGCTTCGATGGCCGGGCGCGACAGCTTGGCATAAGCCGCCATGGACTCGGGATCCTTGATCGCGCGATACGTGGCAACCCAATAGGCTTTTGCCATTCTCGTTCTCCTTGGTTTACATCGACTGCTACTTGCCTTTGACCTCGCCGACGGACAGCGCGCAGATGCGCGAAAGATAAGTGTAAGGCAGGCCGGTCTCCTCGGCCCAGGCGTTGAACTGCGCCTGCACCTTGGCGAGATCGCCCTTCGACTTGACCTCTTCAGCGATATCGAGACCTGCATTGCGCAGGCACGCCACGACGTCCTTGGACGTCACGAAACCGTCCCAGCCGACGAAGCGCAGCAACATCTGGCCGGTGTTGCCTCCCAGCCGGCTGCCGCGCCTGGTGAGCAGATCGAGCAGGCCGATCTCGTCGGACGACGGCCACTTCGCCAGAAACTTGCCGAAGCTGCCGTGCTCCTTCGCGATGTCCTGCACGAAGGCGGCGTTGTCGCGCACGGACATGATCTTGGCGCCGTTGCGTACGATCCGCGCGTCGGCCAGCAGGCCCTCCCAATAGTCTTCGGGCTGGAAGGTGAGCGTGGCGGGTTGGAAATGCAGGAAGGCGTCTTCAAAGCCGTCCCATCTGGAATCAATCACGCTCCAGGCAAAACCGGCGCAGAACACCCGCTTGGTCATTTCGGCGAGGATGCGGTCATCGCCGAGCCTCGCCAACCGCTTGAGGTCAGGCTTTGCCGGCAGCAGTTTCTCGAGCGCCTTGGGCCCGCCCTTTCGTTTCTCGGCGCGGGCGCGAATGGTCTTGAAGGGAGTCATTGGGGGCACGAGCGGTTGAGGGTATGCAAGGACATCAGAGTTCGGCGATCCGGTCCAGCCCTCGCACTGCCTGAGCCTTGCCTGTGCCACGCGTCCAAGCATGCTGTCGCGCGGTGGAATGAGGAAGCGAGCAGTCGTATTGGTCTGCTTCTTGCTTTGTGTCGTTTGAAATTCCCGGACATTCTCGATCGCTCGCGGACGGTTCTCCAATGCGCTGCCTGGTCGTGGCCGACCTGCACTATTCGCTGCCTCAGCTCGACTGGCTGGTCAGCGCGGCGCCGCAATTCGACCTCGTGATCTTCGCCGGCGATGCGCTCGACATCGGCTCGATCGTGGATTTCCGCGCCCAAATCCTGGTGGTGAAGAAATACCTTGCGCTTCTCGCCGCGACGACCCGCGTGATCCTCTGCTCCGGCAATCACGACCTCGACGGGCGCAACGCGGAGGGCGAGAAGGTATCGCGCTGGATCTCGGAGATGCGCGAGCTCGGCATTGCCTGCGACGGCGACAGCTTCAGCATCGGCGACACAAGCTTCACGGTGTGCCCGTGGTGGGACGGACCGCTCGTCAAGCAACGGCTTGTCGAGCAGTTGCGCGATGCCGCCGCAGGCCGGAAGCAGCGCTGGATCTGGGCGCATCATGCGCCGCCGGCGGGTTCGCCGACAAGCTGGGGCGGCAAGCGCTTCTTCGGCGACGTCGAGCTGGTGCAGTGGATCAAGCAATATCAGCCGTCCATGGTGATCTCGGGTCATGTGCATCAATCGCCCTTCATCGGCGATGGATCGTGGTTCGACCGGCTGGGCCAGACATGGGTCTTCAACACCGGACTGCAACCCGGCCGCCCCCCGACCTACATCGTGCTGGACCTCGACGCGGACAAGGCGTTCTGGCTTGCGGCGGGTGAGGCGCAATGGATCGACCTGAATGCTCCGCTACAGCGCCCCGCCGCTGCCATCGAGGCGCCTCCGGCCTGGCTCACATTCTTGGATCGGATTGCCGATCCGAGCCTGGCGAGACCTCAAGCGGCGGCAGGTTGATCATGCTTTGAAGCACTTCCCCGACCATGGCCAGATGCGTGCCGTGGCCAGCATATTGGCGCTTGAGATCGGCGAGGTAGGTATTGGCGGCATTGAGGCGCTGCGCCAGCATCTTCGCGATCAGCAGCGCCACACCCGGCTCCCTCTCGAGGAAGGCGGCGGCATCCTCGAATTCGTAGACGACTGCGTCGGAGCAGGCTCGCACCGTTGCCGTATGCGGCTGGCCGAGCAGCACGGACATTTCACCCAGCACGGCGCCGGGTTCGGTGACGGTGGCGACCACCATCTCGCCCTTGAGCACCTCGAGCCTGCCTTGCATCAGCACGTAGAGATGGCCGGTGGTGCCGCCCTCTGCGACGATTGTCGTGCCGGCGGCAAGCTGCCGTTCCGTTCCGCCGGTGCAATAATCCAGAACCGCGCGCATCTTGCGAAGCTCCCATCGCTGCGGACACTCCATCGCGAGAGACTAGAGCACGATCCGTGCCACGCGGCAAATCAACGTGGCCGCGGCGGCCGCGACATCACACCCGAGAGAGCGAAGGCACCTCCTCCGGCACGATCGCCCGCAGGCCGCCGAAGCGGCGCTCGCGGCCATGGAAGGCGGCGAGCGCCTCGGCAAGATCACCTGCGTCGAATTCGGGCCACATCCGCTCGGTGAAGTGCAGCTCGGCATAGGCACCCTCCCAGAGCAGGAAGTCCGATAGACGCTTCTCGCCGGACGTGCGGATGATGAGATCGACATCGCGCAGGCCGGCCTCGCCGGTGACGAGCTGGGAGAAGGCTTCGCGGGTGAGGCTGGTGAGCGCAGCCGCCTTTGCCGCGGCATTGAGGATGGCGTCGCGCGCGGAATAATCGACGGCGATGCGCAAATGCAGCGTGCCACCATCGGCGGTGGCCTCCTCCGCGCGGGTGATCGCGGTGGCGATGCCCTCAGGCAAGCGATCGCGGCGGCCGATAACGGTGAGACGCACGCCGTTCTTGACCAGGCTCTGCACCTCGTTGGCGAGGTAGAAGCGCAGCAAGGTCATCAGCGCGGCGACCTCGGCCTTCGGCCTGCGCCAATTGTCGGTGGAGAACGCGTAAAGCGTCAGTGCGCCGATGCCCTGCTTGGGTGCTGCCTCGACGATCCGGCGGATGGTCTCGACGCCCGCCTCATGGCCGCGCACGCGCGACAGGCCGCGCCGCGTCGCCCATCTGCCGTTACCGTCCATGATGATGCCGACATGAAGCTTCTCGTGGCGGGACGTTGTTTCACTTTGCATTACAAAGTCTCCGGGCAAAAAAGGGGGATGATCAGGTCGATGCGATGCCGAGGCGCCCGAGCGGCGGCGCCTCGCGGCCGGCGGCTTTCGCTGCGTCGCGCACCAGCCGCTCAAGCACGGCGAGATAGTCGAGGAAGCGCCGGCGGCCGGCCTTGGTCAGGCGGCAGGTCGTGTGCGGTCGGTTGCCCTCGTAGCCCTTGGTCACCTCGACCAGACCGGCCTCCTGGAGCACGGCGAGGTGCCGGCTGAGATTGCCGTCGGTCAGGCCGCAGAGCTGCTTGAGATCGCCGAAGGCAAGCCCCTTGGGATGCGCCATCAGCGAGGTCAACAGGCCGAGCCTCGCCTTCTCGTGGATCACGCGATCGAGTCCTTCGTAAGAGAAGGGCGCGCTGTCAGTCTTCGGCATCGTCATCTCCGGACGCGACATGCAGGATGGCCGCCATCACCGCCTGCCCGATCACGAAGGGCAGCCCCATGGTCCATGGCGACAGCGTGTGGGTTTGGCTCGCGAGCACCACGACCGCGAAGCCGGACAGGAAATACCAGGCGCCGGCGAGCGCGACGGTGCGCGGCAACGAGCGGATCGAGGCAAAAATGCCGAGCGAAACCAGGATCTGCCACAGTCCCGGGAGCAGCCACAACGTCTCGCTGGCGAACTTCCACGTCACGACCGCGAGCAGCACGCCGGCAACGCCGGCCGGCAGGAACTGCTCGACCGCCTGATGGATCATGGCATCGGCAAGGCCTGAATGGTGACGGCGCGAGCGCGCGCGCATCTCGATCCCGATCATCAGTGCCGAGAGCGCGGCCGCAACGAACCAGCCGAGAAAGAAGCCGAGCGGCTCGCCGGTGGGATCATCCAAGAGCCAGAATTGCAGGACCGCGGTGATGAGCGCGACGGCGCCGGTCGCCGCCATGGTCGCCGGGCCGTACCCGCGGAATGCAGTGCCCGCAGCGATCTGGCTGCGGATCGCAACGATGTCGGAAAGTGCCTTGTCGAGATCGCGCATTGGCAATGCCAAACCTCGTTCCGCCCCCGGCATTGCGGGATGCAGGTTACTTTGTAATGCAAAGTATATGGCGCGGCAAAGCAAAGGCAAGGCCGAATGTCGCGCCGGCCGGATCGAAATTGCAGTAACAACTGCAGGTTGCGCGTACCCCGCCCTGACGGATAAGATGAACCCAAGGGCGTTCTGGGGGCTGGTATGTGGCTGAGATCGTTTGTGGTTGCGTTCGTTTTGCAGGTGAGTGTCTCCGCGGCCAACGCGGCGGGTCCGTTCGGAACCGTCAATGTCGGCAACTGGATCGGCGGCGCTTTCAGCAATGATGAGACGGGCGCCTTCTCCCATTGCGCGGCGACGGCACCTTACGCCAACGGGGTGAGTCTCGTCGTTGCGCAGAATGCGGCAGGCTCATGGCTGCTAAGCTTTGCCAGCCCCAGCTTTCGCTTCAACAAGGGCGATACGGCGCCCATCGACTTCATCTTCGATGGGCAGGAGCAGGCCAGACTGTTCGCGACCTCCAATGCACCCAACATGGTGACGACCATCCTGCCCCCCAGCGTCGCTCGCACCTTCCAGAAGGCAAGCCTGATGGTGGTGACGACCAATGGCAGCAAGCCGCTCCAATTCGTGCTGACATCGACGGCGCCCTTGGTCGCTGCGCTGGCGAATTGCGTCACGCGGGTGAAAGCCGATGGGCTCAACAAGGCGGGAGATTTCGCAAAGGGCAGTGCGAAGCCTGCGGCCACGGCGGACAAGGCGGCGTCACCGCCGGCCAGCAAGTCCGGCAAGTCCAGGAGTGGTACTGGGTTCGTGGTCAGCGGCAATGGACACGTCGTCACGAACCATCACGTGATCGACGGCTGCAGCGACCTCAAGGGCAATCTGACCGGCGAGGCCGCGGTTGCGTTGCGCGTTGTATCGATCGATGCAATCAACGATCTCGCCCTCCTGCAGGCGCCGTCGACGGCGACGTTCAGAGATTTTGCTCGAATCCGCGACCGCTCGATACGCTCTGGCGACTCGGTCGTCGCGATCGGCTTTCCCTACCGCGGACTGCTGAGCTCTGACTTCACCGTGACCACCGGGATCGTGAGTTCGCTCAGTGGCATGCGGAACGATTCGCGTTTCCTGCAGATCAGCGCGCCCGTGCAGCCCGGCAACAGCGGAGGCCCGCTGTTCGACACCACCGGCCAGATCGTCGGCGTGGTCACGGGAAAACTCGACAATCTGCGGATTGCAGTCGCTACCGGTAATATCCCCGAGAACATCAACTTCGCCATCAAGACGGGCGCGCTGCGTGACTTCCTCGACAATTCCGTAGTGCCCTACCAGACCGCAGAGCCGAAGGGCGAACTGAAAACCACCGAGATCGCTGCCAACGCCCGGGCCTACACAATGCTGATCTCATGCAATGGCACGGGACAAGCCGATGCCAAGCGGTAGGCCGTGATTCCCTCAGTATGGCGCGACGGCCCGCACGTGCCGGTGCGGCCGCGGCTGAGGCGGCCGATTCAGCCCGTAAGCGAAACGAGGATTGCGACCGCAGAACAGCAGCCGGCCCGACACGCTGGCCTGGCATTGCTCGTAGGTGCTGTAGGCGCATTCGCCGGGATAGTCGTACTCGCCGCCCTGAGCACACCAGGGATAATCGCGGGCCGCGGTCGGCGTAAGGCCGGCAAAGGCTGGCAGACAGATGGCGGCCAGCGCCGCCAGAGCGCATTGAATCCTGCTCACGAGCCGTCCTTCAGTGCAACGAGGATAGAGCGTCCCCGTTTGCCAGGTCGCGTCAAGTCACTTTCTCCGGATCGTGGAGCCAGTCGCCTCCCTAATAGGGCGCGTAGTAATCATGCCGATGCCGGCGCACCGGCCGCTGCTGGTTGTACGCCGCGCGCGGATTGATCCCGCAGGTCAGCAGGCGCCCGGACACGCTCGCCTGACATTGTTGCAGGGTCCGGTAGGCGCATTCACCGGGGTAACCGTAGCCTCTTCCCTGGGCACACCAGGGATAATCATAGGCCGCGGCTGGATCGGTGCCGGCGAGGCTGCCGACTCCCAATCCAGCCAGTGCGATCATTGCGAGCATTGCCTTGCGCATCTGCGTGCTCCTTGCCGGACGCTCCACGAATGAAGTCTCCTCCGGAGAACGCCGGCAAGGCCGCCAGGTTGCTATCCGGCCTACTCGACCTTCAAGCCCGCGAACTCGACGACCTTCCGCCACTTCTCGGTCTCGGCCTTGATCTCCGCGCCGAACGCCTCGGGCGTCTGCGCCCGCGGCTCGCCGCCGAGCTCCACCAGACGCTTGGCCATGTCGGGCTCCTTGATCACCGCGTTGACCTCGGCATTGAGCTTGGCGATGATCTCCTTCGGCGTGTTCTTCGGCGCCCCCATGCCGAACAGCGCGCTCGCCTCGTAGCCCTTCACGGTGTCGGCGATCGGCTGCACGTCGGGCAGCTGCGGCGAGCGTTCCGTGGTGGTGACGCCGATGGCGCGCAACGCGCCGGAGCGGACGTGCTGGATGACCGACGGCATGTTGTCGAAGATCACCTGCACTTGGCCGGCGAGCATGTCGGTGAGCGCGGGAGCGGCGCCGCGATAGGGCACGTGCTGCATCTTGCAGCCGGTCATGGCCATGAACATCTCGCCGGACAGATGCACCGAGGTGCCGTTGCCGGACGAGGCCATGTTCACCTTGCCGGGGTTGGCCTTCACGTACTCGATGAACTCGGCGACAGTCTTCGCCGGCACGTCCTTGTTCACGGTCATCACGTTCGGCACGCGCTGGAACGAGGCGACCGGCGCCATATCCTGCACGAAGTTGAACTTGAGGTTCTTGTAGAGCGAGGCGTTGATGTAGTTGGCGGGGTTGACCAGCTGCAGCGTGTAGCCGTCCGGCTCGGCGTTGATGACCGATTCGGTCGCGATATTGTTCCCGGCGCCAGGCTTGTTCTCGACCACGAATTGCTGGCCGAGCCTTTCCGAGAGCCGCTGGCCGATCAGCCGCGCCAGGATGTCGGTGGCCCCGCCCGGCGGATAGCCGACCACCCATTTCACCGGACGGGCCGGATAATCGGCGGCCAGGGCCTTCGACAGCGGGGTGGCTGCAAGCGGACTGGCGGCAAGCAGGCCCAGCGCGGTACGGCGAGTGATCATCTCGAGGGTTCTCCCAGTGTTGTTCTTGAAGGCCGATTGGCTTGAAGGTCGCGTCGATGCGGTTGTAACAAAGCTCGCCGCGGGCGGAAAGTGCGCGCGGGCGCGTCATGACGAAAGGATGAGACATGCCGATCAAGGTTCATGCCCTGGATCATCTCGTGATCAATGTCAGCGATGTCGCGGTGACCGCTGAGTGGTACCGCAAGATTCTCGGCATGGAAGTCAAGCTGTTCGACCCCGGCGGCGGCAAAGCGCCGCGCACTTTCCTCGAGTTCGGTAACCAGAGGATCAACGTCCGGCAACGCGATGCCGACAAGGTGGACTGGTTCACCGCCGGCCACCCGACTGCCGGCAGCGAGGATCTGTGCTTCCTCACCTCCGCGACACCGGATGAGGTGGTGGCGCATTTGCAGGCACATGGCGTTGCGATCGAGGCCGGGCCGGGCCCGAGGCAAGGCGCCCGCGGCACGCTGCGCTCGGTCTATTGCCGCGATCCGGATGGCAGCTTGATCGAGATATCGTCATACGAGGGTTGAGGCACTCTGGCGCCACCCACCGTCATTGCGAGCGTAGCGAAGCAATCCAGACTGTCTTCGCTGAGCGAGGCTGGATTGCTTCGTCGCAAGGGCTCCTCGCAATGACGGGGGAGATAGGGTGTGCCCCGCGATTGCGCCCCGGGCCATCCGGTGGCAGGAAGACGCAATAATCGATAGACAGCCCGCAGCAAGATGCAGGGCCGCACCGGGAGGAGCCATGCCAGTTCAACAGACCGCCGCCGGAATCGTGAGCCCGTTCGACGGGCTCGACGTGCCCTGGCTGCTCAAGCTGCGCGCCGAGGTCCGGCGTGATCATCCGTTCCTGATCTGGGCTCCGTTCGACGCGCCGGCGCGACGCTGGAGCTACGGCGAATTTCACGAGCGGGTCGGTGCGCTCGCGGCGGGGCTGGCCAGGCGCGGCGTCAATCCGGGCCAATACGTGCTCATTCATCTCGACAATTGCATCGAGGCGATGCTGGCCTGGTTTGCCTGTGTCGAATTAGGGGCGATCGCGGTCACCACCAACACGCGGTCGGCGCCGGCCGAGATCGAGTACTTTGCCGATCATTGCGGCGCGGTCGCCGCGATCACGCAGCCGTCCTATGCGGACCTCGTTGCGCAGAACTGCCGCAACATCCGATGGATGGCGGTGATCGCGCATGACGCAGGCGCTGCGCCGGCGCAAGCGGTCTCGCGCGGTGACAGTTTCGAATCCCTGTTCGCCGACAGCGCCGACCGACCCAGGCGCGCGACTGATCCGCTGGCGCCGTGCAGCGTGCAATACACGTCGGGAACGACGTCGCGGCCGAAGGCGGTGCTGTGGACCCATGCCAATGCGCTGTGGGGCGCCAAGATCAATGCCGCGCATGAGGATCTGCATGCGAGCGACGTGCACCAGACCTATCTGCCGCTGTTCCACACCAATGCGCTGGCCTATTCCATGCTGGCGACGCTGTGGGTCGGGGCGACTTGCGTGATCCAACCGCGCTTCTCCGCCAGCCGGTTCTGGAGCGTCGCGCGCGAGCACGGCGCGACCTGGACCTCCACGATTCCGTTCTGCATGAAAGCGCTGCTCGAGCAGGAGATCCCGAACGACCACAAGTTCCGGCTGTGGGGCACGGCGATCAACGAGCCGCCGGCCTTCGCCGCCTTCGGCATCAAGATGATCGGCTGGTGGGGCATGACCGAAACCATCACCCACGGCATCGTCGGCGAGATCGACCAGCCCAACATCCCGATGTCGATCGGCCGGGCCGCGCCGGAATATCAGATCCGCATCACCGACGACGACGGCCGGCCGACGGAAGTCGGCGGCACCGGCAATCTCGCGATCAAGGGAATTCCCGGTCTGTCGCTGTTCGCCGAGTACCTGCACAACGAGAAGGCGACGCGCGAGAGCTTTGACGAGCACGGCTTCTTCCTCACGGGCGATCGGGTCGAGCGGCTTCAGAACGGCTTCATCAAGTTCGGCGACCGCGCCAAGGACATGCTGAAGGTCGGCGGCGAGAACGTCGCGGCCTCCGAGATCGAGCAGGTGATCGCGGTGGTGCCTGGCGTGCGCGAGGCGGCCGTGGTGGCGAAGACGCATCCGATGCTGGACGAGGTGCCTGTCGTCTTCATCATCCCGCAGGGCGGCGTCGCGGGCGCTGCGCCGGATCTGCATGATCGTGTGATGGCGGCCTGCCGCGCAGGCCTCGCCGACTTCAAGGTGCCGCG
Organism: Bradyrhizobium sp. Leaf396; assembly: GCF_001424605.1. Lineage (NCBI taxonomy): Bacteria > Pseudomonadati > Pseudomonadota > Alphaproteobacteria > Hyphomicrobiales > Nitrobacteraceae > Bradyrhizobium > Bradyrhizobium sp. Leaf396. The sequence goes on along the minus strand of NZ_LMQJ01000002.1, from coordinate 115,275 downwards.
CGAGATCAGGCTCGTCGACGACATGCCCCGTTCCACGCTGGAGAAGGTGGCGAAGGCGGAGCTTCGGAAGATGCTGGGGTAGCCACAGTCGTTCCGGGGCGATGCGAAGCATCGAACCCGGAACCTCGAGATTCCGGGTTCGCGCTTCGTGCGCCCCGGAATGACGGATTAGATTGTCAGAACGATCCCAGTGCCACCGGCCGGAACGCCTGCAGCAGCTGCTGATCGAGCTTGCCGCCCATGCCTTCCATCATCGTGAAGGCGCGAGAGTGGGTGAAGGGCATGCGGTAGGCGCGCTTCTCCACCAGCGCGGCGTAGATATCGACGATCGTGGTGAGGCGCACGATGTCGCTGATCTGGTTCGACGACAGGCCGTTCGGATAGCCGGAGCCGTCGAGGAATTCGTGATGATGCAGCACGACGTCGAGCATTTCCGGCGGGAAACCGCCTTGCTCGGCAAGCGCCTCATAGCCGCGCCGCGGATGCTGGCGGACCTCGGCCATCTCCTCGTCGGTGAGCTTGCCCGGCTTGTCGAGCAGCCAGGCCGGAACGAAGGCCTTGCCGACATCGTGCAGCAGCGCGGCGCGGGTCAGGCGGCGCTGGTCGTCCTCGCGCATGCCGAGATGCTGGGCGAAGGCGACCGCGAAGCCGGTGACGAACAGGCAATGACGATAGCTGCCGACATGGTGGCAACCGACCGTGGTGAGCCATTCGCGCAGCGAGGAATGCTTGATCGCCTTCAGGATCTTGCTCTCGGCTGCAATGACGTCGTCGAAGGTCAGCGGCACCCCGAGCGGCAGCTTCTCGAACATCTTGGTGAGCACCGCGTGCGCCGCCTCGACGCCGCGGTTGAGCGTCTTGCCGCGATCGGTCGCGTCATAGGCGGCGGTGTCCGGGAAGGCGGCGCGAATGCGCTGCAGGATGGCCTCGGCCTGAAGCGGCCGCGAGATGGTATCGGTGGCCCCCAGCGCCCAGGCCTGCATGGTGCCATGATGCAGGGCGTCCGCGAGCACGAACAGCCGCGGCATCGAACGGTAGGCATCGCCGCGCAGCTTGTTGCGAACCCGCTGCACGCTATCGGGCGAGCGCAGGTTGATGTCGACGACGAGGCCGGAGAGATCGCGCGCCGGCTGGGCGGGGATGTCTTCCGTCTTCACCGTGGAGACGTCGCCGACCGCCGTCAGAATGCTGGCGAGCTCGCTGCTTCCGTCGCTGCGATCGGAGGCGAGAAGAAGCCGACGTTTGGCGGCGGGTTTGGCTGCGGCGTTCATGACTTCCCCAAGGCACGGGACGGGATTTGCCAGCAGCCTAAGACGGATCAGGTTCTCCGGGTCTTAAGAGGCGTGCTCAATGGAACCTTGGGGGATTGTGCTCAATTTTAGGGAATTCTGGTCCCGCAGCAGGGGGTCCGAACCAAGGCGCGAAAACAACCCCATGCACAGTAGAACTGGCACTGATAACAAAGGGGAATTTTGGATGCTCTCGGCACACCCTCCGCTGTCGTCGCCCGGCTTGACCGGGCGACCCAGTACGCCGAGCTGGCACGGCTGGACCCGAAAGGCCGCGGCGTACTGGATGCCCCGCTTTCGCGGAGCATGACAGTGAGGGTGGGACTGTCACCGCGCCAAAGAACAATCCGCCGGAGGTTGGCCCTCCGGCGGATCGTCTCAAGCAGCCTTCATCAGCCTTACGCCCTCATGCTCGCCTTCACCGCCTCTGCCGTGATCGGCAGCGCCCGGACGCGGGCGCCTGAGGCGTTGAAGATGGCGTTGCCGATGGCGGGGGCGACCACCGTCACCGCGGGCTCGCCGACCCCGGTTGCCTTCTCGCCGTTGGCGATCACGGCCACCGCGATCTCGGGCGTCTGGCTCATGCGCAAGGGCGTATAGCCATCGAAATTGGTCTGCTCGATGCCACCGTCCTTGAGCGTCGCTTTCTCGTACATCGCCAGCGACAGGCCCCACAGCGCCGCGCCCTCGACCTGGGCGCGGATGTTGTCGGGATGCACCTGGGTGCCGACGTCGGTTGCGACCGTGAGCTTCTTCACGGTCACCGCGCCCGACGGCGCGACAGCGACATGGGCGACGCAGGCCGTCCAGCTCGCGCTGGCGCGCTCCTGCGACGACACGCAGGCAACGCCCATGCCCTCGCCTTTCGGCAATTGCCTAGTGCCGTAGCCCGACAGCCCCATCGCGGCGAGCAGCGTGTTGCGCAGCCGCTGCGCGCCGCCGTCGTTCTTGCCGGCGCCGTCGAGCAGCGAGATGCGGAATTGCGCCGGATCCTTGCCGGTCGCGGCCGCGATCTCGTCGATCATGCTTTCGACCGCCCAGAAGGTCCAGCCCGGCGCCACCGACCTGAGCTGGCCGGACGGCGTGGCGTTGTGCGCGAGTTCGTTCTTGATCGCGCGCACATAATGGTTGGGCACGGTGTAGAAGAAGTCCGCCCCGTTCACCGTGAAGGAATCAAGCGGCCCCTTCTTGTCGACCGAGGGCGTCAGGAAATCGGGGATTCCCCAGCGCGCGGTCGGCCAGGCCGAGACCACGTCGTGGCTGATCGCAATGAGCTTGCCGTCGCCGTCCACGCCGGCCTTGACCTTCTGGTAGGTGAGCGGACGCGAGAAATCCATCGTCATGTCGTTCTCGCGCGAGTAGATCACCTTGACCGGCTTGCCGACCGCATTGGCCGCCTGCACGGCGGGAATCATCATGTCGGCATCGAGACGCCGGCCGAAGCCGCCGCCAAGCCAATGCTGATGCATGACCACGAACTTCGGATCGATCCCGGCCGCACCTGCGGCGATCGCGCCGGAGCGCGTCGCGAACTGGTTGCCGGAATAGACGTGCAGGATGTCGCCCCTGAACTCCGCGGTGGCGTTCATCGGCTCCAGCGGCGCGTGGATGTTGATGCTGGTGGTGTACTCGGCCTCCACCACCTTGGCCGCCGACCCGAAGGCTGCATTGGGATCGCCGTCCTTGACGAAGAACTGGCCGGAATCCTCGAGCTTCTGAAGCCGCTTGGCTTCGTCGAGCAGTGACTGGCTCGACACCTTGGCGTTCGGACCCGCGTCATAGGCGATCTTCAGCGCCTGCGCCGCCTTCCTGGCGTTGGCGTAGGTGCTGGCGACGGCGACGACCCATCCCGACGTCGTGCCGGTCTTGTCGTCGAGCGTGACTGCCTTGATGAAGCCCGGCACCTTCTTCGCCGCGCTGTCGTCGACCGATTTCACGGTGGCGCCGAACCGCACCGGCGGCGTGACCAACGCGCCATAGGCCATGCCGGGCAGCATCACATCGATGCCGTACTTGGCCGTGCCGTTGGTCTTGGAGGGAATATCAAGCTGCGGCACCGAGACGCCGATCATGGTGTATTGGTCGGGCGTCTTCAGCTTGATCGCCTTCAGCTCATCGGGCGTGAAGGTCTTGGTCGCCTTGCCGCTCTTGACGATCTCGGCGAACGACATCTGCTTCTTCGATTTCGGATGCACGATCATGGAATCGCGCACCACGAGCTCCGACGCCGGCACGCCCATTGCGGCGGCCGCACCTTCCGTCAGTGCCATGCGGCCGGCGGCGCCCGCGCGGCTCATGGCATCAAAATTCATCATGGTCGACCAGCTGCCGCCGGTGATCTGCGCGCCCAGGACGGGATCGTTGAACTTGGGGTCGTTGGAGGCGAGCGATACGCGCATGTCGCTCCATTTCGCGCCCAGCTCCTCGCAGACGAGCTGCGCCATGGTGGAGGCGATGTGCTGGCCCATATCGGCCTTGCCGCAGGTCACGGTGACGAGACCGTCCGGCGAGATCGCGTACCACACGCTCGGCTCGAAACTGGCCGGTGCCGCGGCAGCCGCAGCATCGATGCCGGGCAGCGCGGCATAGCCGAGCACGAGGGCGGTCGCGGCGGTGCCGACCAGGAAGGAGCGGCGGCTGAGATCGGTCGTCGCGGGGACGACGTTCTTCACGTGCTCGTTCATGTGGGCCTCCGCTCGCCGGAGGTGGCGGACGCGGTACGCATCTCGGATGCGGCGCGCATGATCGCCTTCTGGATCCGCGAATAGGTCATGCAGCGGCAGAGATTGCCGTCCATATGCGCGACCACTTCCTCCTTGGTCGGGTTGGGATTCCTGGCGAGCAGCGAGGCTGCCTGCATGATCTGCCCGGACTGGCAATAGCCGCATTGCGGTACCTGCTCGGCGATCCACGCCTTCTGCAAGGGATGATCGCCCTTGGCGGAAAGGCCTTCGATGGTGGTGATCTTCTTGCCGGCGACGTCGCCGACCATGGTCTGGCACGAGCGCACGGCTTCGCCGTTGACGTGCACGGTGCAGGCCCCGCACAGCCCGGCACCGCAGCCGAACTTGGTGCCGGTCATCTGCAATTGCTCGCGGATCGCCCAGAGGAGCGGCGTGTCGTTCGCCGCATCCACGGACAGACTCCGCCCGTTGATGGTGAGTGTTGGCATAGGCGTCTTCCCCTGCCGGTGCATGAAGCCGCTTACGGCGGCGACTTGTACGGCGGACGCCCACCGGGCTGGCGTCAGCCTTGCCCGCGAGAATGATCGCGTTCAGGCGCGGAGGCAAATGCAAATTGGAACGAGTCGAAAGCAACGCGGCGCGGACAGGTTGTGCATTGCAAGAGCGGGGCTTGATGCAGCGACTGGACGCAACAGAGAGCGTTGGCGAACATGCGTGCCATCGTATCGAGGCAGTTTCTTTGAGGTAACTTGGCGCGTTAGAGTACAACCGCCGCCGCGGGCACGTCCCTTCTCCCCTTGTGGGAGAAGGTCCAGCGGTGTCGCGGCGAGAAAAGAAGGGCGGAAGCAATGCCGAGGATCGATCGGGACGGCGTCGGAATCCACTACGAGGTTCATGGCGAGGGGCCACCGCTGCTGCTGACCCATGGCTATTCCTCGACATCGGCGATGTGGCATGAGCAGATCGAGGCGCTCGCGAAAGACCACAGGCTGATCTTGTGGGACATGCGCGGACACGGCCAGTCCGATTATCCCGACGATCCCGGCGCGTACAGCGAAGCGCTCACGGTCGGCGACATGGCGGCGATCCTCGATGCGGTCGGCGCAGAGCGCGCCATCATCGGCGGACTCTCGCTCGGCGGTTACATGTCGCTGGCGTTCTACCGCGCGCATCCGGAGCGCACCCGCGCGCTCTTGATCATCGACACCGGCCCCGGTTTCAAGAAGGACGACGCACGCGAGACCTGGAACGCAAGGGCACTTGCCACTGCCGACAGGCTCGATCGCGAAGGTCTCGATGTCCTGAAGGCGGCGACGCGCGAGCGCGCCACCGCCAGCCATCGCGACGCCAAGGGTCTCGCGCTCGCTGCGCGCGGCATGCTGACCCAGCGCGATGCGCGCGTGATCGAGCTGCTCCCCGACATCAAGGTGCCCTCCCTGATCGTGGTCGGCGCCGACGACACGCCGTTCCTCGCGGCGTCCGACTACATGGCGGCCAAGATCCCCGGCGCACAAAAGGTCGTGATCCCCGCGGCCGGGCACGCCGTCAACATCGACCAGCCCCAGGCTTTTGTTGACGCGGTCGTGCCTTTCCTGAAGAACTTGCCGGCATAGGTCGATCAAGCAAGGGCATTGGCGATGAAGCGGGCGATACTGGCAGCGGGCGCGACGTTGCTGTCGATATCTGCGCAGGCCGAACCGTTCGGCGCCATGCCGCCGCGCCAGCCCTTCGTCACGACCTTGTCGAACAACACGCCGCTCGCCTTCGGCATGGATGCCGGAGAGACCGCGCGTGCCCTCGGCCAGCCCCTGCAATATGTGCGTGGCCGTCCCGGCAACGAAATCTATCTCGCGCTGCGCAACATCGGCGGCAGCGGATTGCTTCCCCACCGCCACCGCCTGTTCCTGCAGTTCCGTCATGGACGGCTGGCAGGATGGAAGGAGGATTACGGTGAGAACTGGATGTGGGAGTGAGGTGCCGCCCCTCATCTGAGGAGCTTGCGCAGCAAGCGTCTCGATGATGAAGGCCCGGCTCTGCCGTCTCGGCCTTACATCCTTCGAGACGCGCGCAGGTGCGCGCTCCTCAGGATGAGGGGAAAGAGACAGGTTCGTAACAACTGGAAGGATACCCCGTGGGACAGGACATCAAGCTGACGGCCTCCGACAATTTCCAGCTCGGCGCCTATCGCGCTGATCCCGCAGGCAGCGCGAAGGGCGCCGTCGTGGTGATCCAGGAGATCTTCGGGGTCAATCACCACATCCGCTCGGTCTGCGACCGCCTCGCCAAGGAGGGCTATGTCGCGATCGCACCGTCGATCTTCGACCGGACGTCGCCGAACTTCCAGTCGGGCTATTCGCCCGACGAGATTGCGGAGGCCCGCAAGTTCGTCGCCAATCCGGACTGGGCCGCGATGCTGCGCGACACGCAAGCCGCGATCGATGCCGCGAGGAGCGTCGGCCCCGTCGGCATCATCGGCTTCTGTCTCGGCGGCAGCATCGCCTTCCTCGCGGCAACGCGGCTCTCGGGGCTGAAGGCCGCGATCGGTTATTACGGCGGCGCGGTGGTGCGCTTTGCCGACGAGACGCCGAAGGCGCCGACGCAGCTGCACTTCGGCGAGAAGGATGCCGGCATCCCCTTGACCGACGTGGAGACCATCAAGTCGAAGCGGCCGGATGTGGAGGTCTTCGTCTATCCGGGTGCCCAGCACGGCTTCCATTGCGACGAGCGCGCCAGCTACGACAAGGCCAGCGCCGACGTCGCCTGGCCGCGCAGCATGGCGTTCTTCGCGAAGCATTTGAGATAGGCGGACACGCTCGCTCCGGCCGTCATTCCGGGGCGTGCGCAGCGCGACCGCGGAATGACGAAGGTGACAGGCGATCTGAAACCTTAAAACCAGCGCTCGCCGACGAACACGGTGTCGCCGGGGGCGAGGGGCGTGCCGAGCGGCACCACGGCGCGCATCGAGGCGCCGTTCTCGCTGTGCGTGACGGTGACCATGTCGCGCTTGGCGCGCGGCGAGAAGCCGCCGGCGATGGCGACCGCACTCTCGACGGTCATGTTCGGCACGTAAGGATACTGGCCGGGCGCGAGGACCTCGCCGAGGATAAAGAAGGGACGATAGGTCTCGATCTCCACCGCTACCGAAGGCTCGCGGATGTAGCCGTTGCGCAGGCGCGCGGCGATCTCGCCGGCCAGCCCCGCCGTGGTGCGGCCGCGCGCCGGCACCGCGCCGATCAGCGGCATGGTGATGGAGCCGCCGGCGTCGATCGCATAGCTGTTGGTGAGACCTTCCTGGCCGTAGACGACGACGCGAAGCTTGTCGCCGGCGTCGAGATGATAGGATGCGCCTTGGCGCACCGTCATGGGCGCGGAGTAGCCGACCGGCATGGGTGCGGGCGAAGCTGCAAAGGAGTTGCTCAGCGCCGCGATGGCGCCACCGCCGTTGTTGGCAACGACGACCGGCTGCGGCGCATTGTAAGGCTGGCCATAGGCCATGGAGTCGAGATCGGGACGCGGCTGCATCACCGCGACGGGACCGGTCGTCTGCACGCAGCCGCCAAGGGCAAGCGCGGCGGACGCTGCCAAGGACGCCAAGTTCGACCATCGAAACGCGCGTGCAACCGGCACCGGACCTATCCCTCGAAACGAGACAGCTTCAGTGATGCACCGGTTATGGTTAATAAAGCGTTGAGTGAGGCTGCTCTGCAAGCAGGGCGGTGCGCCCCTCTCCCGCTTGCGGGAGAGGGTTGGGGAAAGGGCATCTCCCCAAAGGGACTATCCCCTGGAGGAAAGAACCCTCACCCGCATTGCATCTCACGATGCGATGCGACCTCTCCCGCAAGCGGGAGAGGTGCGGCGAGCCCGGAGCCGACTTACGCGCTCACACCGACGCCAATCGGGCAGGACACACCGGTGCCGCCCAGGCCGCAATAGCCGGCCGGATTCTTCGCCAGATATTGCTGGTGATAGTCCTCGGCGAAGTAGAACGCGCCTGCGGGCGCGATATCGGTCGTGATGGCACCAAGGCCTTTTGCAGCAAGCGCCTTCTGGTAGAGCGCCTTGGATTCCTCGGCCGCTTTCTTCTGTGCATCTGAATAGGTGTAGATCGCGCTTCGATATTGCGTTCCGATATCGTTGCCCTGACGCATGCCCTGCGTCGGATTGTGGCTCTCCCAGAACGTCTTCAGGAGCTTGTCGTAGGAGATCTTATTCGGATCGAACACGACCAGCACCACTTCGGTATGAGCGGTGCGGCCCGAGCAGACTTCCTCATAGGTCGGGTTCGGCGTGTGACCGCCGGCGTAGCCGACGGCAGTCACGTGGACGCCGTCACCAAGCTCCCAGAACTTGCGCTCGGCGCCCCAGAAGCAGCCGAGCCCGAACACCGCCTGCTCGAGACCGGCCGGATGAGGCGGCTTGAGCTTGGCGCCGTTGACGAAATGGGTGGTCGCGGTGGGGATGGCCTGTGCACGGCCCGGCAGCGCTTCGGTTGCGCTCGGCAATGCGGTGGTCTTGCGCATGAACAGCATGACGGATCTCCGAGACGAGCTGTCCGTCGCGTGAGCCAGACACTCAGGCGGCGCGCTCGCGATCAGGTGGGAATATAGGCATCTACGCAGCAAGGGGCAGCCGTGTTACGCGGCTGCCAGCTCGGAGGGCTCAGTCCCGGCGATAGATTGAGATCAATCCCGGCGGAATTGAAGATCAATCCCGGGAATAGCCGATCAACGGCTTGCGCGGCCGGAACAGGATCATCAGCAGGATGCCGAGAATGCCTAGGACGGCGAAGACCGGCTGATCCAGCACGAGGCGGATCACCGAGGTCCATAGCCAGGGCGCCTTGGCCTCGACCCAGGTGCGGAATGCCGCCTGGCTGGCCTGATTGATGTCGTTCCAGAACTGGCCGAACCGGGTGAACTGGAGGGTCTGGTCGGCCACCCAGCGGGCGCCATCATAGACCATGAAGATGAACCCGCCGGCGAGCAGCAAGAGCCCAATCAGTCGGAAAAAGCCGCGGATCATGCCTCACCTGCGATGGTCGTCCGATCGGACAACCTTTTCGGAACGTTGCCAGCCAATAACCGGGCGACGGCAGAAATTCAACCTCTTCAGGGCGTTAGGGCGCGCGCCAAGCCGCCAAAGGCAGGATTTCCAGCTCCCGAAAGCGTTGACGGTGCCGAAGACCCTGACTATAAGGGCGCCGACTGGCGGTGGGCGCAATCCTGCCGCCGCTGTTCTTTGAGCAGTTGCAGGCGCCTTGAGCTTCAAGACTCTCTTGGGCTTGAAACTCTTTGGAGCCTCAGAGACAGCCGCAAGGCCGTCGCTCATGTTCCGGGAACGGCCCAGCAACCGAACACCCTAAATCCGAGCGTCGATTACGCGGTCAAGCAAGCCGGCGCTACCCGACCAAGACGCGACCGGTACCCGCAAAGGACATTGAGACCATGGCCAATACCACTTCCGCCAAGAAGGCGACGCGCAAGATCGCCCGCCGCACCGCCGTCAACAAGTCGCGCCGCACCCAGATGCGCGGTGCCGTGCGCACCGTCGAGGAAGCCATCAAGAGCGGCGATCGCGCCGCTGCCGTGAAGGCACTCGCGACTGCCGAACCCGCCTTGATGCGCGCCGCCCAGCGCAACATCATTCACAAGAACAACGCCAGCCGCAAAGTCTCGCGCCTCACCGCGCAGATCGCCAAGCTCGCGAAGTGATTTCGCCAAATCATCTCGCGGCTCTCATCTGATCGGTCGATCCGGTCAGCGCGTCAAATAGCCCGGCATCGCGCCGGGCTTTTTTGTTGACTGTCATATGCAGGCAAGCAGTCGCGCCAGGCCTGATGCTCGCTTGGGCGATTTGCTGCGTTATTCTTCTTCCGTACTTCTACCTGCCGACATTCTGCAACAGTGGAAACTTCACTGCGTTGCAAAACCCCTGTGCTGCGAGCTCGAATTGAAGCGGCGGCCGACGAGAGTTCTGCACACCGTGAATTCACCGGAACGCGTGTGGCGCTGGAGTTACCCTGCAAAACGAGTCTCGAAAACCGATGACTCAATAATCACTTATCAACATAGCAGCGACAAGCACTTGGAAAATACGTCCGCACGTCGGGCGCGTGACGGTTTTTTGAAAAAAAGTCGGCGGTGACTGAGAATTGTCACACGATGCGCGGCCTTCTCGATTCTGTGCACGGATTCAAAAACATACCTTGCGGCCTGTGAACAACTCGCGCGCGGCGTTAACCGACGTCAAGTTTTTTTGGTGGCTCAACAGTGAATCAATTCGTTGCGAGTCTTTCCGCTTAGTGTATTCCTTAGGTCGTCAGCGGCGCCCACGATCTTCAGACCAGCGCGGTTTAGGAAACGGGGCGAGCGTGCAAATCGGCGGCGGTGTGCACGTAGGCGACGCTTCAACAAGCGATGGCGGTTCAAAACCCATAGCAATATGGGAATGGTAGCTCTTTGTCTGAATGTCTCCAAGCGGGATCTTCCCGCTCGCGCCAAGCGCGCACAGGAGAGACATCGCAACGCTACCCCGGCACGCAAGGCGGCGAAGCCGAGCGGACGACTAGTACATTGGGCAGGCATCCGCGACAGGAGTACGGCGCGGTTGTCTTCAGGACACGCAGGACCTTGTCGTGAGTGATCACGGCAGGACGGGGAGGTATCATGTCTTACGGACTCAACGCGGTATTGAAGCACGTTTCCTATTCCAACGATGCCGTTCCAGCTCCGTCTGATCTCCAGCCTCCCGCGTGCGACGGAGCGCCGAGTACGCGCTGACCTCGCGACCCCTCCATCTCCGACATCGCTGATTTGACCCGCGGCGCTCGCGCCGAACGGTCGAGCCATGCCAGACGATGGAATCGCTCGAGGTCGCGCCAGTTCAGGGCCGTGGCAGGGACCCTGCATGGCGCTCACAACGCAACTATATCTCTCAAGAGAAGTTTTCTGACGATGACAATGGAACAGGATCGCTGGTCACGCGTGAAGGGTCGGCTGCGCTCGAGCGTTGGCGAGGACGTGTACACGAGCTGGTTTGCACGCATGGATCTGGAAGGCGTGCAGGACGAGAGCGTGCGGCTCTCGGTACCGACGCGGTTCCTGAAGAGCTGGATCCAGGCCCATTATGCCGAGCGCGTGCTGTCGTGCTGGCAGGCCGAGATGCCGGAGGTGCATCGCATCGACCTGACGGTCCGATCCGCCGTGCGCCCGGCCGCGCAGCCGAAGGAAACGCCGGCGCCGATCGAAGCACGCCGCGCGCCGACGCCGGAATTGCGCTCGACCGCGACCGCGCCGGTCTCGGCCAACCACGACGCGCTCGGCGGCTCGCCGCTCGATCCGCGCCTGACCTTCGCGAGCTTCGTCGTCGGCCGCTCCAACACGCTGGCGCATGCCGCAGCCCGCCAGGTCGCCGAAGGGCGCCGCGGCGATCCCGTCATGTTCAACCCGCTCTACATCCATGCCGGCGTCGGCCTCGGCAAGACGCATCTGCTCCAGGCGGTGACCTGGGCCGGCAATTCCGGCAGCGAGCGCAAGGTGCTTTATCTCACGGCCGAAAAATTCATGTACGGCTTCGTCGCTGCGCTGAAGACGCAGACCGCGCTGGCGTTCAAGGAAGCGTTGCGCGGCATCGACGTGCTCGTGATCGACGATCTCCAGTTCCTGCAGGGCAAGTCGACCCAGGCCGAGTTCTGCCACACGCTGAATGCGCTGATCGACGCCGGCCGCCAGGTCGTGATCGCAGCCGACCGTCCGCCGTCCGATCTCGAAAGCCTCGACGATCGCGTGCGCTCGCGGCTCGCGGGCGGGCTCGTGGTCGAGATGGGCTCGCTCGGCGAGGAGCTGCGCCACGGCATTCTCAAGTCGCGCGTCGCAGCGGCCCGCGCCCATCATGCGACGTTCGAGGTGCCCGAGGAGGTGCTGCTTTATCTGGCGCGCACCATCACCCATAACGGCCGCGACCTCGAAGGCGCGATCAACCGTCTGCTCGCGCATTCCAAGCTCAACAACCGCCCGGTGACGCTTGAAATGGCGGAGCACGAGGTCCGCGACCTGGTCCGGCCGCAGGAGCCCAAGCGGATCAAGATCGAGGACATCCAGCGCGTGGTGGCGCGGCAGTATAATGTGAGCCGCTCCGACCTGCTCTCCTCGCGCCGCACCGCCAACGTGGTCCGCCCGCGCCAGGTGGCGATGTATCTCGCCAAGACGCTGACACTGCGCTCGCTGCCGGAGATCGGCCGCCGCTTCGGCGGACGCGATCACACCACCGTGCTGCATGCGGTGCGCAAGATCGAGGCACTGGTCTCCAAGGATACCGCGCTCTCCGAGGAAGTGGAGTCGCTGAAGCGCCAGCTTCAGGAATAAAGGCCCAGGCTTCCGCCATTCTCCCGCCGCTCCGGCTTGCCCGGGCGGCGGTCTTCGTTCCGGGCGGTAAATCGTGGGGGAACTGCCCTCCATCCCTTGAATCCGTGGGCCATCCGGGCCACCTTGTGCGGCCCTGACAGCTTTGGTCATATCGGCTGGATGATCCGGCTTGGTCGGGGTCTTCGGTGCCGTGGCGCGCGTCCCGCCGCCCGGCCTTCTCAACGCTGTGTTTTCCTTGGGGATCGGGCGAGTAGTGCAATGAAGGTTACGGTCGAACGCGCGCAACTGTTGAAGTCGCTGGGCCATGTCCACCGCGTGGTCGAGCGCCGCAACACGATCCCGATCCTCGGCAACGTGCTGGTGCGCGCCGAGAACGCGAAACTGTCGCTGAAGGCGACCGACCTCGACCTCGAGGTGACGGAGACGCTGCCGGCGGAAACCGCGACGGCCGGCTCCACCACCGTGCCGGCGCACATGTTCTACGACATCGTGCGCAAGCTGCCCGACGGATCCCAGATCGTGCTGGAGGCGGACGGCGACCGCGCGGTGCTGGCGATCCGTGCCGGCCGCTCGCGCTTCACCCTGCAGACGCTGCCAGAGAACGATTTCCCGGACCTGGCCGCCGGCGACATGTCGCATTCGTTCTCGCTCGCCGCCAAGGACGTCAAGCGGCTGATCGACCGTACCCAGTTCGCGATCTCGACCGAGGAGACGCGCTACTACCTCAACGGCATCTATCTGCACGCCGCCGGCACGCCCAAGGCCGCAACCCTGCGCGGCGTCGCGACCGATGGTCACCGCCTCGCCCAGCTCGACCTGGTGCAGCCCAAGGGCGCCGAGGGCATGCCCGGCGTGATCGTGCCGCGCAAGACCGTCGGCGAGGTGCAGCGCCTGATCGAGGACACCGAGGCAGAGATGACGATCGAGCTGTCGCAGGCCAAGATCCGCTTCACGATCGGCAACGTCGTGCTGACCTCGAAACTGATCGACGGCACCTTCCCCGATTACGGCCGCGTCATCCCGCAGAACAACGACAAGGAGCTCGTCGTCGACAAGAAGGATTTCGAGAACGCGGTCGATCGCGTCTCGACCATCTCCAGCGAGCGCGGCCGCGCGGTGAAGCTGTCGCTGTCGGCCGGCAAGCTGGTGCTGTCGGTGACCAACCCGGATTCAGGCAGCGCGACCGAAGAGCTCGAGGTCGAATACGCCTCCGACGCCCTCGATATCGGCTTCAACTCCCGCTACCTGCTCGACATCGCCGCCCAGATCGAAGGCGACGTGGCCGTCCTGAAGCTCGCCGACCCCGGCTCGCCGACCCTGGTGCAAGACCGCGACGACAAGAGCGCGCTCTACGTGCTGATGCCGATGCGGGTGTGAGGGGCGTGGTCCCTTCCCGGCGGAGACTGCCTTTAGAATCGAACGCGATGCTCGTTGATGCGCCCTCTCCCCCTGCGGGAGAGGGCATCTCCGCTATCGGCCAAGACATCACTCGGGTGAGGGGTCCTCTCGCCCCCCCCCCCGCCGCCGCTTCGCGTCGGCACCCTCTCCCGCAAGGGGAGAGGGTGAAGGCACCGCGCCCCAACACCTTTCAGAATGAACACCCGATGCCGAATGACCCGCATCATCGGCCGATTGCCAATCATCTTCGCCAGTTCGCGAAGAACATGCGGCACGAGCCTACGGACGCGGAAGCGGCTATGTGGCGATTGCTGAGGGATCGCCGGCTATCGGCTTACAAATTCCGCCGACAGGTCCCGATCGAGAACTACATCCTCGATTTCGTCTGCTTCGAGAAACGCCTCGTGATCGAGATCGACGGCAGTCAGCACGCGGATCGCAGCGCGACGCAGTTCGAGACGCAGCACTTTCCGCTGAAGGTTTCTCAATCGCCCGCTACTGGAACAATGACGTGCTGCAACAGCCCGCTTCTGTGTTGGAGGATCTCCTTGCAAAGCTCGGCGCGCGGTAAGATACCCCTCACCCGTCGCCTCACTTCGTGAGGCGCCACCCTCTCCCACAAGGGGAGAGGGGAAGAATCGCGTTCATGATAAAGAACTGATGACCCCCTCCCGCATTCATCGCCTGACGCTGACGCATTTTCGCAATTATCGGGCGGCGGGGCTCGAGACGGCGGCTGACATGGTGGCGCTGGTCGGGCCGAACGGGGCGGGCAAGACCAATTGCATCGAGGCGATCTCGTTCCTGTCGCCGGGACGCGGCTTGCGGCGGGCGACGCTGGAAGACGTCGCCGACAATCAGGGCGACGGCTCCTGGGCTGTCTCCGCGCAAGTCGAGGGCGCGCTGGGGCTCGCGACGCTCGGCACCGGCATCGACGCCCCGCGCGCCGATACCGCGGTCAGCCGGCGCTGCCGCATCGACCGCGAGCCGGTAGGTTCCGCCAGCGCCTTCGGCGACCATATCCGCATGGTCTGGCTGACGCCCGCGATGGACGGGCTGTTCATGGGGGCTGCGTCGGAACGGCGGCGCTTCTTCGACCGCCTGGTGCTCGCGATCGACAGCGAGCATTCCAGCCGGATCAACGCACTCGAGCGTTCCCTGCGTTCGCGCAACCGCCTGCTCGAGACACGCAATTACGACGACCATTGGTGCGGCGCGATCGAGCGCGAGACCGCCGAGCTTGCGGTCGCGGTCGCGGCAACGCGCGGCCAGACTGCTGCGCGTCTCACCGGCATGCTCAACGCGCGCGCGCAACAATCCGCCTTCCCATCTGCCCAGATCGCGCTCGACGGCTGGATGGAGAACGCGCTGCTGACGGAGACCGCGACCTCGGTCGAGGACCGCTACCGCCAGATCCTGCGCGACAATCGCCCGCGCGATGCGATTGCCGGCCGCACCACCGACGGTCCGCATCTCACCGACCTCCAGGTCGTCTATGCGCCGAAGGGCATGCCGGCGCGCGATGCCTCCACCGGCGAGCAGAAGGCGCTGCTGATCGGCCTCGTGCTGGCGCATGCGACGTTGGTGGCGGAAATGACCGGCATCGTGCCGCTGCTGCTTCTCGACGAGGTGGTCGCGCATCTCGATCCGAGCCGCCGTGCCGCGCTGTTCGATGAGCTGAAGAAGCTCGGCGCGCAGGTGTGGCTGACCGGTGCGGACCCTGTCGCCTTCGCCGAGATTGGCGCGGGCGGCGAAGTGTTTGACGTCGAGAGCGGACGAGTCTCGGCCCGCAGATAGGCCCTTGCGTTGAACCCGCTTGTTGACGGCCGCGACTAGCTGGTTGAGGCCGCGAGCAGCGGTCATCGCGCTGGATGTCGGACAGCGCGACATCCTTGGAGCATGAGCATGGCGGCGGTGGGGCGTGGAGCGCAAGCTCCGGCACGATGGCAACTTGTTGCGTGCGGCCTTGCGCTCCTCGCAAGCTGCCTGCTTGCGGCCAGCGCCGGCGCCTTCGTGTCGAATCTGCCGCCGCTGTTTTCGGCCGCGCTCACGCGCGATCCCGATGCCAGGTTGCCCGCGCCGACCCGCTACAGCTATCGAGGGATCCACACCACGGTGATACCCGGCATCGAAGCTCCGCTCCGGACCAGGCTCGAAGCCCGCGTGCCCGCAACGCTCGGTGACGTCCTCGCCTTCTACCGTGCCGAGCTTGGAAAGCTCGGCTGGCAGGAGCAGCAGGACGTCGCATGGGTCGGCACCGATCATGCGCGTCTCGCCTTCGTCTCTCCGATCGGGCCGGCGGCGCTGGAGCTTGCGCGCAAGGACGGCGGCACGGCGGTGCAGCTCGTGCAGAAGAATTCGGAGGTCGCGACGCGCGCGAACGTGCTGCCCGAGCCCGGCCGGGCCAAGCTGGTGTTCAGCAATATCGGCGAAAAGGAAGCCGTGCTCACGATCGACGAACGATCCATCTCGCGCCAGGCCGGCGCCAACGCCGTCGCGCTGGACCTGCCGCCCGGCAGATACGCCTACGGCGTGAGCGTGCCCGGCCGCCCAGCCAGCACGAACATGCTTGACGTCGCAGCCGGCGATACCTGGGAGCTCACGGTCGGGCGCGACGGCGAGCCGTGGCCGCCGCTCCAGCTGTATTGAGCCTGAGCCGCGCTTCTGTCCACGCCCGGCGCTGGCCGGACGCCCCTTTTGAACCTCTCCGGTTCCCGCCGCGACTTTTCGTCTGAGGCCGCGCGCCGCGGCGCCGCAGCCCGCCAATGCGCAGGGCATGACCCGCGCGAACATCCAGGAGTTTCGACGATGCCGATGATCCGGCGCGGGACGCAAGTCCCGGCAAGATGGCTGCTGCTTGCCTGCGGCATTCTCGCGATGGCGGGCGCATCAGGTCCCGCGCGCGGGGCCGACGAAGGCATCGTCGACGTCCATAAGCTGCCGCGGCTCGAAGGCGCAACGGAAGACACTTCGCGCGCCGATCCCCATCGCGTGGTCTATTCCGTACCGACCGCCGTGACCGTTACGTCCGACGCGGCCAGGAAGCTGCTGAGCGCCGAGGGCTGGGTGCCCTATGTCTATTCGCTGGACGAGAAAAGCACATCGCTGAGCTTCAAGAAGGGACGGCAGGGGCTGCGCGTCTCCTTCACGCAGACGCGCGGCCGTCCCGATCAGTCCGCCGTGTCCTACACGCCGAACCGGATCTATTCCAACGTGCCGTTTCCGGACGGTGCGACCGAACTCGTGTTCGACGAGACGCGGCCCTATCTCGGCTGCATCGCGCCCGGCACGCTCGATGCGACAGCGGCCTTCTTCACCAGGGAGATGGCGACAATCGGCTGGCGCAAGCTGACGCTAGAAGCGGCGGCACGCTGGCCGAATGCGGATCTCGGCGAGACAGTGCCGAACGGGGTGCGCGTCTTCTACGAGCATCCCGGCGGCGACACGACGCAATTCTACAAGCAGAAGCCGGTGATGCTGACACTGACGCGGCGCGAGGACGGTCGCACCAATGTCGAAATCCGGGTGGCGCCGTTTGCGTTGCCCGAGGTGCTCGAGGCCGATGACGACATGGCCGGCCTGCCGCGACCCAAGCCGACCAGATCTGCGAGGGGACTTGGCAGCACGAACTCCAACAAGCGCGAGATGTCGGCCGCAGCGATGGCCGAGCTGCCCGCCGTGCTCGCCTTCTATCGCCGTGAGCTCGCGGCGCGCGGCTGGCAGGAGGACGGCAACGCCCCGCTCGCGTCCGGCGACGAGGTCGCGGTCAGGATCTCCTCGGCGGAGGAAACCGGCATGCTACGGCTTGGCCGCAAGTATGATTTCACCATGATCAACGTGACCGCCCAGGTGAAGGAATCAGCGCTCGCCGCCCGCGCCAGGGCCAAGAAGGAGGCCGACGCGAGATTCCTCGGCGATGCCTTGAGTGCGGCCCAGCAGCTCATCGCCGCCGACGAGAGCAGGCGCAAGGCACAATCCGCTTCCCTGTCGGATGCGCCTCTCAATGCACTATCCGACAGCAAGACGCCGGTGCCGCTGCCCGAGAACGCCGAAAGCGTGAACTTCGAGGGCGGCAACGGCCGGCTGGAGTTCTCCTCGGCTTCGAGCGTGAAGGCACTCAGCACCTTCTATCGCTCGGCGTTGAAGAGCTCGGGCTGGAAGGAGCAGCCCTCGGTCATCAACCAGCCCAACATGGCGGTGATGGCTTTCTCCAAGGGCGGCAAGTCGATCTCGATGACCGTGATGCAGATGGGCCCGAAGGTGAATGTCCGTGCCGACGGATCGGGCCTGGTGACCGAAGCGGCCAAAGCTGCGAGCAGCGCCGAGGCGCAGGCCAAGCCCTCCGAGCCCCTCAAGCCCGACTCCGAATCACCACTTCCAGTACCGACGCAGCGTTCGTCGAAATCGCTTGGGACTTCGAAGATTCCGGGCAGCGATGCGCCGCTCCGCCGCGAGCTGACCGCCAGCGTCCCGGCGCCGCTCGACGACGTCCTTGCCTTCTACCGTGCAGAACTGTCCAAGCTGGGCTGGCAGGAAAAGACCAACGGCGCGGCCGCGTCTGCAGAGCATGCGCAGATCGAGTTCACCTCGCCGCAAGGCCCGGCCGTGCTCAAGCTTGGCCGCGCCAAGGGCGAGACCACGGTCACTCTGGTGCAGAAGAACGCGGATGCTGCGGCCAAGGCCGACATGATGCCAAAGCCGGGCCAGGCCAGGCTCATGTTCGGAAATATGGGACCGAAAGAGGCGTCGCTGACGATCAACAGGCAGACTGTGAAGATCGCGGCCGGCGCCGGCGGCCCGCAATCGCCGAAGGGGCCGATCCTCGACCTGCCGCCAGGCAAGTACCAGTACGCCCTGCGCGTGGACGGGCACCCGGCCCGCACCGAGACCCTCGCCGTGGCCGCCGGCGAGGCCTGGGGCCTCATGGTCGGGCCGAGCGGAGACGTGCTGCCGCTTCAGATGTATTGAGCCGCGACCAACAACGTGCACTCCCTCACCCGCCGGCGGGCGAGGGAGCGGGGTCCGAAGCAGCTCCCCAGGCACTTCGGAACCTGCCTTTCCGCCGCGCTGAATCCACGTTTTTCGACGCCTCGGGCGAGCCGTCGAATCGCGCTTTTTGCAGCGCCCAGAAACGGCTTTCCAAAGCCTTGAAAACCGGCCTAAAACTCCTATCTGATCAAGGGGTTGCGGGCGGATACTTTACGCTAGGCGCAATCCACCTTTCGTGGCACAACAGCCCTGCAAATCAGCGCCTTTTGCGCCGCTGATTCGGGCGACATCTCGAAGGCCTCTCATGACAGAACCTGCTCGGCAGCCGCTTGCCGAAAACGAGCCCTCCACCGCGAGCGAATACGGCGCGGAATCGATCCGCGTGCTCAAGGGTCTCGACGCCGTCCGCAAGCGCCCGGGCATGTATATCGGTGACACCGACGACGGCTCGGGCCTGCACCACATGGTCTACGAAGTCGTAGACAACGCCATCGACGAAGCGCTCGCGGGCCATGCCACGCGCGTCGACGTCATCCTCAACGCCGACAATTCCGTCACCGTGCGCGACGATGGCCGCGGCATTCCCGTCGACATCCACAAGGGCGAAGGCATCTCGGCGGCCGAGGTCATCATGACCCAGCTGCATGCCGGCGGAAAGTTCGACCAGAACTCCTACAAGGTCTCCGGCGGCCTGCACGGCGTCGGCGTCTCCGTGGTCAACGCGCTGTCGAGCAAGCTGATGCTTCGCATCTGGCGCGACAACAAGGAACACTACATCGAGTTCGCCCACGGCGATTCCGTGGCGCCGCTGAAGGTGGTCGGCGATGCCCCGGGCAAGCGCGGCACCGAGGTGACGTTCCTGGCCTCGACGGAAACCTTCAAGAACATCGAGTATGATTTTGCCACGCTCGAGCACCGGCTGCGCGAGCTCGCCTTCCTCAATTCCGGGGTCCACATCGCCCTCTCCGACATGCGGCATGCGGTCGAGAAGCGCGAGGAGATGCACTATTCCGGCGGCGTCGAGGAGTTCGTCAAATATCTCGACCGCAACAAGAGCCCGATCGTGCCGGCGCCGATCATGGTGCGCGCGGAAGCCAACGGCATCGGGGTCGAGGCCGCGCTGTGGTGGAACGACAGCTACCACGAGAACGTGCTGTGCTTCACCAACAACATCCCGCAGCGGGACGGCGGCACGCATCTGGCCGGTTTCCGCGGCGCGCTGACGCGCCAGGTCAACGGCTATGCCGAGGCCAACGCCAAGAAGGAAAAGATCGCGCTGACCGGCGACGACTGCCGCGAAGGCCTCACGGCCGTTCTCTCGGTGAAGGTGCCCGATCCGAAGTTCTCGTCGCAGACCAAGGACAAGCTGGTGTCCTCGGAAGTGCGCCCCGTGGTCGAGAACGTCCTCAACGAAGCGCTGCAGGCGTGGTTCGAGGAGCACCCCTCCGAAGCCAAGATGATCGTCGGCAAGGTGATCCAGGCGGCGGCGGCCCGCGAAGCTGCGCGAAAAGCACGCGAGCTGACGCGCAAGAGTCCGCTGTCGGTCTCCTCGCTGCCCGGCAAGCTCGCCGACTGCCAGGAAAAGGATCCCGCCAAGTCCGAACTGTTCATCGTCGAGGGCGACTCGGCGGGCGGCAGCGCCAAGCAGGGCCGCAATCGCGAATTCCAGGCGG
Source organism: Bradyrhizobium sp. Leaf396 (assembly GCF_001424605.1). NCBI lineage: Bacteria > Pseudomonadati > Pseudomonadota > Alphaproteobacteria > Hyphomicrobiales > Nitrobacteraceae > Bradyrhizobium > Bradyrhizobium sp. Leaf396. The sequence continues at coordinate 94,879 of NZ_LMQJ01000002.1, read as the reverse complement.
TGCTGCCGCTGCGCGGCAAGATCCTCAACGTCGAGCGCGTCCGTCCCGACAAGATGCTGTCGTCGGAACAGATCGGCACGCTGATCACCGCGCTGGGTACCGGCATCAGCGACGAGTTCTCGATCGAGAAGCTGCGCTATCACAAGATCATCGTGATGACGGACGCCGATGTCGACGGCGCCCACATCCGCACGCTGCTGCTCACCTTCTTCTACCGGCAGATGCGCGACATCATCGACGGCGGCTATCTCTATATCGCCCAACCGCCGCTCTATAAGGTCTCACGCGGCAAGTCCGAGCAATATCTGAAGGACGAGCGGGCGCTGGAGGATTATCTGATCGACGCCGGCCTCGACGACTGCGTCTTCATTCCCGGCACGGGTGGCGATCGCACCGGCCGCGACCTGCGGGCGCTGGTCGACGATGCCCGCGTGGTCCGCAGCATCTTGCGCAACCTGCACAGCCGCTACAATCGCAAGGTCATCGAGCAGGCCGCCATCACCGGTGTGCTGAACAAGGCGATCTACGGCGACCCCGAAAAGGCTGCGGCTGCGGCGCAATACATCGCGAGCCGGCTGGACAACCAGGCCGAGGAGGTCGAGCGCGGCTGGGTCGGACAGTATGCCGAGGGCCAGGGCTTCCAGTTCGAGCGTACCGTGCGCGGCGTCAAGGAAGCCGCTATTATCGACGATGCCTTCCTTGGATCCGCGGAGGCGCGCAAGCTCGACGAGTACACCGTCAAGCTCCAGGACGTGTATGCCCGCCCCGGCAAGCTGCGGCGCAAGGATGTCGAGCACATGGTCTACGGACCGGCCGATCTGTTCGAAGCCGTCACCGACGCGGGCCGCAAGGGCATCACGTTGCAGCGCTATAAAGGCCTCGGCGAGATGAACCCGGAGCAGCTCTGGGAGACGACGTTGGACACCGAGGCGCGCTCGCTCCTGCAGGTGAAGGTCAAGGAGGTCGACCAGGCCGACGACATCTTTACCAAGCTGATGGGCGACGTGGTCGAGCCGCGCCGCGACTTCATCCAGGAACACTCGCTGAGCGCGACGATCGATATCTGAGGCCGGATGGACTTGGGTCTGATCTGCTAGCCAAGCACTCGCTGCAACCTCTCCTCGGCTTGCCGGAGAGGTCGACACGCTCGCAGAGCGTGGCGGGTGAGGGCTTTCTCCTGTAGGGGATTGTCCCGTTGCGGAGACACCCTCCCCCGCAAGCGGGGGAGGGAGCGCACCAGCTTCATGCGGCACCGCCCTGAACCTCCCCACCCGCCATCGCGACGAAGTGGCATGAACCCGTTGGCCTATTCCGGCCGGGAAGCCTCACGTCATGATCGCCTCTGCGACGCCCAGTTCCGCTGCGCCATCACGCCGCCTCGGCATCATCGGCAGCATTGTCGGCGTGCTCGCGCTTATGGCGGCGGTGCTGCCGCACTGGGTCGTGCCGATCGTGTTCCCGCCGCCCCCGGCGGACAAGGTGATCGTCGACACCGGGTACCGCATCAAGGACCGCATCGTCGCAAAGGTGAAGGGCGTGGATTACCAGGCTCCCAGGTCCGACAAATCGCCTGGACGAAGCTGGAGTGAAATCGCGTCGGTCACCGCGATCTCGCTCGGCCTGCTCGCCATCCTACTTTCGGTGCTCTCGCTGATCTTCCGGGAAGAACGGCTTCTCGCCGCCGTCGCCGCCGCGCTCGGCACCGGCGCCATCGCGATCGAAATCTCCTTCTTCATGATCGGCGCGCTGATCCTGATCGCGCTCCTCTATGTGATCGGGAATATCATCGGGCTGTTTTGAGGGCCGCCTGCCACAAGCTCGCGGCCTCATCCTGAGGGGACCGCGAAAGCGTGCGTCTCGAAGGGATGGCCGCGGGGAGCCTGCATCGTTCGCGGCGCGCGTTCCGCCCTCCTCACCAAAGGATCAGTAGCCTCGCCTGGGCTCGCGAACAGGCCACGAACCACCGCCCGCTCCAATTGCTCCCGCGCTCGATTCTCTGTAGTTTCCGCCCGAATAGCCGCCCAGCAACAGGACAGCGAGAACCACGTGGCGCCCATCCAATACATCGTCGAGGGCGGTCACCGGCTCTCGGGCTCGATCGAACCGTCCGGCAACAAGAATTCGGCGCTGCCGATCATCGCCGCCGCGCTGCTCACGGAGCATCCGGTCACGCTGGAGAACGTGCCGCGCATCCGCGACACCGAGACGCTGGTCGAGCTGGTCCGCTCGGTCGGTGCGTCGGCGGAATGGAGTGCCCGCAATACGCTGCAGATCCATGCCAAGAGCATCCGCGCGGCCGACCTCGACCCAGAGCTGTGCGTGCGCATCCGCGCCTCCATCCTGCTCGCAGGCCCCCTGCTCGCGCGCTGCGGCGAGGTGATGCTGCCGCCGCCCGGCGGCGACGTCATCGGCCGTCGCCGATTGGATACGCATGTGCTGGCACTGGAGCAGCTGGGGGCAAAGGTCACCGCGACCGACCGGCTCGAATTCCGCGCGCCCAAGCTTGCGGGAGCCGACGTGTTCCTGGACGAGCCGAGCGTCACCGCAACCGAGAATGCACTGGTCGCGGCGGTCGCCGCCGACGGCGTCACCTATTTGCGCAACGCGGCCTCCGAACCGCATGTGCAGGACCTTGCCAATTTCCTGGTCGCGCTCGGCGCCAGAATCGAAGGCATCGGCACCAACACCATGATCGTGCACGGGCCGGCGACGCTGGGAGAGGCGACCTACAGGATTCAGCCCGATCACATCGAGGTCGGCTCGCTGATCGGACTCGCCGCCGTGACGCGATCGCCGCTGCGCATCACGCGCGCCGGCGTCGAGCATCTGCGCTCGATCCGAATGGGTTTCGAGCGGCTCGGCATCATCTGCCGCGTCGAAGGCGACGACCTCATCGTGCCCTCGAACCAGACGCTGAAGATTCAGGACGATTTCGGCGGCCATGTGCCGAAGCTCGAGGACCAGCCCTGGCCGGCCTTCCCGGCCGATCTGATGTCGATCGCGATCGTCACCGCCACGCAATGCGAGGGGGTGATCCTGATGTTCGAGAAGATGTTCGAATCCAGGATGTTCTTCGTCGACAAGCTGATCGCGATGGGCGCGCGGATCGTGCTGTGCGACCCGCACCGCGCCATCATCGCCGGGCCGAGCCGCCTGCACGGCGCGACCATGACCTCGCCGGACATCCGCGCCGGCATGGCGATGCTGCTCGCGGCGGTCTGCGCCGAGGGCACCTCGACCATCAACAACGCCGACCAGATCGAGCGCGGCTATGAGCGCATCGAGGAGCGGCTGAACGCGCTTGGTGCGAAGATCAAGCGCGTGCCGGCACGGACTTAGCCCATCCTATTTCGGCGGGCGTGCATCGAGGGCCTGTTTGCAGGCTGCCGACAAGCCGCCGTAATTGTCGCTGAGGCATTTGCGAATGCGGCCGCCACCGGGCATCGTTCCCGCGCAGAGGCGCGAATAATCCGCCTTGCAGGCCTGCTTCGCTTCGTTCCGTGCGTCCTCCGCGGAAGCTTGCGAGAGGAACAGCACGAGAAGGGCGATCAAGCTCGCGGCCGCGAGAGCCGCACGCACATAGACGGCCGTACGCCGCGAGAAGCTCACTACCGTCCCGCTTGCCGTCCTGCCAAATCGTTGCACCATATCATCTCCACCAATTCGCAGACATCGATGTAGGTGATACGTCTGGACGGACCGAATCCCTCGTTCACTCTGCGCGGCTCAGCGAAAATAGCCGCCGACGAGTTGGCGGCGTCCTTTCGGTGAAATTCGTTCCAGCATTTCGACGAAGGTTGCGACGACGAGGTCGCCTATCTTCACCCGCTTGTCGCGGGCATCCTTCACGGCCGCTTCCAGTTCCGCCTTGTCCAGGTTCGTCTGTGCCGCCGTCTTCATGGCCTTGATCAGCGCGAGCCGGTATTCGGACTGCAGCGGCAGCAGCTCGGCCTCCTTGCCGCGATAGATGCTCCACAGGATCTCTGCGTCTTCTGCCGGCAATCTCTCGGCGACACGCTCGATCATGCGGATCGGCACGCCCGCGCCGGGCCTGAAGCCGCCGGGCAGCAGCCATTGCACCGAGACATAGGTGAAAAGGACGACGTTGGCGCACAGCGACAGCAGCATGAGCGCACGCCAGGGAGTGGACCATTCTCGCCAGAACTTCATGGCACCGATCCATAGCCGATTGCGTAGACGTCGAAGACGCCGCTCATGACGGACAAGACGTCCGACGGCGCGTGGGCATAGGGCATCGCTCCCGCCAGCCACACGCCCACCATCACCGAGCAGGCGAGACTTGCGGCGGGAACGAGCGCCGGCCAGCGCAACAGGCGCTGATGCCATGCCGGCCGACGCTGCGGCGGGACGGCGGCGAGCCTCTGCAGGACAAGAAAGCTCGAACGGTCCGCCCGCGTCGTCTCGATCTCCGGGGCGACAGCGAGCAGGCGGTCGAGGCGCTCCTGCTCAGCCAGCACGGCGGCGCCTTCCGCGCTCGCCGCAAATCGCCGCGCGGCCTCGCGCGTTGCCGCCGGCCAGCGCTCGACGTCGCCTCCCCATGTCTCGGCCAATTCCCTGAACTGATCGGGCGTCATGCGTAGCTCCCCGTGTCCTGTATTTTTCGAACATTTGCCTTCAGCGCCAGGCGGGCGCGGCCCAGCAGCGATTCGAACGCCTTGGCGCTGAGATTCATCGCCTTCGCCGCCTCCTCGCCGCTCAGCCCCTCCATGTGGAAGAGCGCGATCGCGCCGCGCTGCCGGTCCGACAGGCCGGCCATCGCGCGGTTGAGAAGGCTGAGCTCCTCGTCGGCGATCAGCCGCTCGACGGCATGCGGCCCGGTGTCAGGTACCTCGCCGGCCTCTTCGAGAGGCTCAAACGTTCGGCGCCGCGTGCGGTCGAAGGTCAGGTTGAGGACGATGCGGTAGAGCCAGGTCGTGAATTTCGCGACCTTCGGATCGAACGAGGCCGCGTTGGTCCAGACACGCATGAACGCCTCCTGGCCGATGTCATCGGCCTCGGCCGGATCGCGAACGATCCGCTCCGCGACCCGCAGCGCGCGGGGCATGTGACGCCGCATCAGGATGCGAAACGCGTGCTGCCGCTGCGCCGAAACCTCCGACATCAAGGTCTCGTCCGATGGTTCTTCCATCATCTCGATCTGGTGCCTTGGACTGCGGCCATGATGGCTATGCGGTACGAGCCGGTCCCGGTCATGAGGATATGCCGCATCTCCGGAATGCGGCACCGCCTCAATTGCATCATCCGCGGCAACAAGTCGCGACAACGGGTCAAAAGCGCCAGTAGACGCCTGCTCGAACGGTATGGGTATCGAGCCTGGACGCGCGTTCGGTGAAACTGACGGCTCCAACCGTCTGGCTTCCGAGGGTTCTTGAGCCGTAATTGTCATAGAGATATTCGAGCCGGGCGGACGCGTTCGGTGCGAAGCGGAATTCACTGCCTGCTCCGATCGACCAGCCGACACGGGTATCGGTCCAGTTGGCGACCGCCCCGCTCGCATTGTCGAACGCTTTGCTTTCGACCCCCGCAACGGCGAGGCCCCCGCTGGCAAACAGCATCGTCCGGCCGAAGGCGTAGCCGACGCGTCCACGCAGATGGCTATTCCAATTGACCGCGGACTGAAGCTGGGTGACGGAAGGGGTCGGGGCAAAGCCGGTGTCGACCGTCGCCCGCGCATCGACAAAGTTCACGTCGCCCTCGATACCGGCGACGATACGGCCCCATTGCGCGGAGAAGCCTGCCGTTGCACCTACGGTCGCCCCCTTGGGATCGACGAAGTGAAATTCCCCGGTGGCGGGAAACGAGGTCTCAGTGCGGCCCGACAGGTAGCCGGCCTGCACGCCGAGATAGGGCCCCGCCCAGCTCAAGAGGGCCGCAGATGCGGCCTGGGCTTGCGGGGGCGGCGATGCGGGCAACCTCAGGTCGGCCGCTGCAGCGGCGCCGGCGCCCGTGAGGGCAGACCCGATGAGCAGCGCGGCGAACGTCATTCTGAATCTCGTTGTCATGCTCGGCTTCCCCCATGTGAGACCGGCGCCGGACGCGCACATGAGGAATACGGTCCAAGCCGAACTTTCCTTCGCCTGCGCACGCACTTTTTTTGGCAAGACCCGCCCTCACGCTTCTTTGCCGTTACTTCGCCGATCGAGGCTGCTATGGCCTTGCCATGACTGAACTTCTGGACACCGAACAGCCGGGCCACGCACGCTCGGATGCACCGCCGAACCATCTCGCCGAGGAGTTGGCCGAGACGCTGCGCCTCGCCGTGCCGTTGATGCTGACGCAGCTCGGGCAGATCGCAATGATCACCACCGACCTGGCGATGATCGGCCGGCTCGGCGAGGACGCCGTGGCCGCTGCGGCGCTGGCCCATACGGTCTATTTCGTCAGCTTCACCTTCGGGCTCGGATTGACGTCCGCGGTGTCCCCGCTGGCCGCGCAGGCGTTCGGTGCCGGCGACGTCAGGCTGATCCGCCGCTCCTTGCGCGTCGGCCTGTGGGTTGCGCTCCTGATCTCGCTGCCGATGATGGCCTCGCCGCTCTACGGCGAGCAGATCCTGCTCGCGCTCGGCCAGGCGCCGCAATCGGCGGCGCTGGCGCAGCGCTACCTGAACGGCCTCGCCTGGGGCGTCGCGCCGGCGCTCGGCTTCATCGCGCTGCGCGGCATGATGAGCGCGGTGAACCGGCCACAGGCGCCCCTATGGATCACCGTGGCGGCGATCCCGATCAATGCCGCGCTGGTCTATGCCCTGATCCACGGCCTGTTCGGCCTGCCGGAGCTCGGGCTGTTCGGCGCAGGACTCGCGACCACGCTGGTCAATCTCGGCACCTTCCTCGCCGCGCTCGCGATCGCGGCGCTGCGCGAGCCGTTTGCGGATTACCATCCGCTCGCGCGCCTGTGGCGGATCGACTGGCCCTTGATGCGCCAGCTCATTGCGATCGGCGCGCCGATCTCGTTCTCGCTGCTGCTGGAATACGGCCTGTTCTCCTCGGCGGCGCTGCTGATGGGATTGATCTCGACCACTGCGATTGCCGCGCACCAGATCGCGCTCCAGGTCACGGCGGTGCTGTTCATGGTGCCGCTCGGCATCGGCATGGCAGCGACGGTGCGGGTTGGCCATGCCTTCGGCCGCAATGATCCGGCGGCAGTGAAGCGCGCGGGGCTGGTCGCTGCCGTGCTCGGCCTCGCGCTGGTCTCAGCGCTGACCATCGCCATCATAATCGGCCGCTACCAGCTCGGCCGGCTGTTTTTCGGCGGCGGCGCCGAAAGCGCGGCGACGGTCGAACTGACCGGGACTCTGCTGCTGGTCGGCGCCAGCTTCTTCATCGCCGACGGCCTCCAGACCATCATGGGCGGCGCGCTGCGCGGCATCAACGACACCAGGATGACATTGCTGTTCGCGGCGATCGGCTATTGGTGCATCGCCTTTCCGATCGGCTGGGTGCTGGCGTTCCACACAAGGTTGGGCGCGATCGGTGTCTGGATCGGATTCTCGGTCGGTACGTTCGTCTATGCCGGTCTCCTGATCTTGCGCTTCCGGATGCTCGCGCGCAGATTGGCGGCATGAACGGGACAGTTCGCGAAATCACTCCCAATGTCGATGTCGAAACGGTGCTGGCAGGCGCGCAGTTCATCGACGCGTTTCGCGTGGAGATCGGCGCGGCGGCGCTCGATGCCCGCGAAGCCTGCACCAGGATGGTGCTCCACGGGCCGCGCTGGACCGACGCGCTGCTGCGCCTGCGCAACATTCTGGTGAAACCGTTCGGACTGAGGACATCGGGCGAAGGCGCTCCGGCGCCGCACGGGTTGATCGGCCTGTTTCCGGTGCTCAGCGAAACGCCCGAACGGCTGGTCGCTGGTTTCAACGACTACCATCTCGATTTTCGCATCGTGGTCGATGTCGCAGGCTCGGCGGCGGACCGCGAGGTGACGTCAACCACGCTGGTGCGCACGCACAATCTGCTCGGCCGCACCTATCTCATGCTGATCATGCCCTTCCACAAGCTCGTGGTCCGCAGCATGATGGGGCGGATTGTGGAGCCAGCACGATGACCCTCGCCGTCGACCTCTTCTTCTCCTTCCGCAGCCCCTACAGCTATCTGGCGCTGCCCAAGACGCAAAAACTCGTCGAAGACTACGATCTGGCCGTGAACCTGCGGCCGGTCTATCCGCTCGCGGTGCGCGTGCCCGGCTTTTTCAAGAAGGCCAACCCGCAGTTTGCGCGCTACGTCGTTCGCGATTCCATCCGCGTGGCGGAATACGAGGGCATCCCGTTCCGTTTTCCGCGGCCCGATCCGATCGTGCAGGACATGACGACGCTGGAGGTCGCGGCCGAGCAGCCCTACATCCACCGCCTGACGCGGCTGGGTGCCATGGCGCAGCTCGAAGGCCGCTCGCTCGCATTCACCTGCGCGATCGCCCGCGTGCTTTGGGACGGCTCGGTCGCCGGATGGAACGAAGGCGATCATCTCGCGCGGGCGGCCGAGAAAGCCGGCTTCGATCTCGCCGCAATGGATGCGGCGATCACAGCCGACCCGGATCGCTACGAGCAGGTGATCGCTGAGAACGAGACGGACCACGCGGCGTCAGGCCATTGGGGCGTGCCGACCTTCGTATTCGAGAACGAGCCGTTCTTCGGCCAGGACCGCGTCGATCTCCTGGTCTGGCGCATGCAGAGCAAGGGCCTGACGCGGCGGTAAGACCGCCGACCTGAACCCAAGTCTTCGAGCCGACGACTGAGACGAGGCGCCCCGCACCAATACCGGCGGCGCGTCCGGAGGTCGCATGCATCTGGCAAAATTCTTCCATCGCGCACCGGGCGACGACGATCGCGAGCTGATGCTGATCCCGGGCAGCGAGCCCATGGTGATCGGCATCCGCATGAACCGGGACGACGAACCCGGATCGGATCAATATCTGCGCGAGGAATTTCCGGACATTGCCGAGGCCGCCGCAGCCTTCCGTCGCCATGCCGCCGAACTGGTAGCGCACGGTTACGTCGAGACCCACCACACGCGTTATACGTTGCGCAATCTCCTGCCCGATCCGCAGGCAAAGCCGGACTGGCAAAAAGGACTCGACGAGCTGATGATGCTGGCGCTCAGCGGCCCACTCGCGGAGCAGGCAAAGCAACTCGACCTGCTCAAGGGCACGCCGGCCGAGCACGAGCCGCTGTATCTCTGGCACGCCGCACGCCGCGATTACGCTGCCGGAGACGACCCGGCCGGGGCGGTGCGCCTTGCTGAACAGGCACACAATGAAATCCGCGCGCGGCGCGCATCCGGACAGCCGCACTATGCGTGGTCCATCTCCGAGAACGACCTCGAGGAGCGCATTCTCGAGCTGCTGTGCGACGCCTATCTCTATGCCGACGATGCAGATGCGGCGCTGAAGACCGCCGAGCACCTGTGCAGGACCGCCCCGAACCATGAACACATCCTCAAGCGCGCGGAGATTGTCTGCGGATATTTCCCCGAGCGGCGGGAAGAAGCCTTAGACGATGCCTATCAATGGTCGCGCTTCGGCGGCTACGAGGACATCATTGCGTTTCCCGGCTATGCTGAGTACGAAAGCCGGCGCAAGGCGGGATCGGCCAGGAGCTGGCGCTGGAGGCCCGGCACGCCAGCGAGCGAAGCCGATGTGAGTGCTGCGCAGCGGGCCCTCGGAGTCAGACTGCCCGATGATTATCGCGACTTCCTGCTGACCCGCGGCGAGACGGAGCTGCTGGTGCGGCTGCCCGAGTCCTCCTCCGAGCTTCGCTTCTATGGACCGGATGAGCTTGCCACGCAGCATCGAAGCCTGCTCGATTTCATCGCCTATTCCGAGGAAGTGCTCGAGGAAGCCTGCGCCCATTTTCGCAAGCAATACGGCGTGTCGCTAAAGCACCTGGTGCCGATTGCGGAACCATCGCAGCTCAGCCGTTGTCTCCTCCTCCATGTCGAGCCCGGAACGCGCTATGGTCAGTGTTTTCAATGGGACCATGACGGGGCGTGGGAACTGGAGCAACCTCAGCCAAGCTTCGATGCCGCATTGAACGCGCTGACCGAGGGCATAGAGCGGCGCGATGCGACGCAGCTCGCGTTCTTCGATCTGTAACACCATTCAGTCTGCAATGCGCGCGGACTTGCTCGCCGCCTCTGACCATTCGCCGACGACACGATCGAGATCGCACAGATTCTGGTGCATCTGCTCCAGGGAGAAACCGAGTGCGAAGAAGCGCTCGGCGGTGTCGCCTGGATAGCCGCGAATCAGGCCGTCCTGCCGCACGGACGCGACCGCTTCGGCGTAGTGCTGGAGCGCGACGTGGACCGGATGGATCGGCGGCGCGCCTGCGCCTTCGCGCAAGGCCGAGGCGGCCGAACGCAGGAAACGGGCGATCACCGTCGAGACCTCCGTCAACGGGCCGGCCAGCCGCGTCTGCACCTCGATCGGCAGCGGCACCACCGTGGCCCGGCCGATCATCACGACGTCATGGCGCAGCCGCAGGATCGTGCGCAGCAAGGGGCCGGTGTCCGGGCCGCTCGACAGATGCGCGGCGCGCTCGCGCTCGGCTTCGGAGCCGATCGCGTTGAGATCGACCATCGCAGTGCCGATCCCGTCCTGAATCCGGTGCAGCGCATCGTTGTCACGGCCGCGCGTCAGGCCCGCAAGCAGCTCGGTGAAAGCGTCGGCGATCAATTCAAGCAGCTTGGCCGCGCTGGCGCGGATCTGCCGCACCGCGCGCGAGGGCAGCACCAGGAAGGACACCAGCAATCCCGTGACCGCCCCGACCGCGACCTCACTCACCCGATCGATCGCCGAGGCCAGGGGATCGGAATGGTGCATGGTCGGAACCAGCAGCACGATCACCGCGGTCACCGTGGCGGCACTGAGGCTCGGATTGATCGCGGCGATGAACGCAAGCGGGGCGACCGAGAGGACCAGGAGCCCCAACAGGCCCGCTTCGCTGGAATAGGGTATCAGGATCGCGATGGCACCGCCGTAAACGGCGCCGCCGATCGTGCCCAGCATGTAGTCGCGCGTCGCCTTGAGCGAGCGGCCGACACTCATCTGCGTCACGATCAGCGAGGTCAGCACCGCCCAGAGCGGCAGCAAGAGGTGCAGCGCGGTGGCGATCGCGTAGGCGGCGGTCGCCGCCACCGTGACCCGGATCGCGAGCCCCAGCTGCGTCCTTCGCGCCCGGATCCTGTCGAACAGCTGTCCTGCGAGTGCCATCGTCAACGTCCCGATCCGGTCGAAGCTGCCAGGAGCATAGCTGATGCCCGCGGCCGCAAGGCCGCTTGAAAGGCGAAATGAGCCCGCCTAACTTGCCGGCCAAAACGAGGAAACACGATGGCCTTTGAAACCGCAACGCTCGCAGCCTATGTCTCCAATCTGAAGTACCAGGATATTCCGGCAGAGGTGCTGGAGCGCGCCAAAGTGCTGACGCTCGACTTTCTCGGCAGCGCGATCCGGGCAAGGCGCGAGGCGGAATCGACCCCGTCGATGCTGAAGATGCTGGAGGCGCTCGCGCTCGACACCAAGGGCGAATCCACCGTGTTCGGCGATACCAAGACCTGGACTCCGGCAGTCGCGGCCCTGCTCAACGGCGCGCTGGGGCATTCCCTGGATTTCGACGACACGCACGCCGATTCCTCGCTGCATCCGAGCGCCCCGGTGGTTCCTGCGGCCTTCGCCGTCGGCGAGATGGTCGGCGCGTCCGGCCGCGACGTGCTGACGGCGATCGTCGCGGGCTATGAGGTCTGCTGCCGCCTCGGCAACGCACTCGATCCGACCTCGCATTATGCACGCGGCTTCCATCCGACCGCGACGGCTGGCACCTATGGCGCTGCCGCAGCGGCCGGAAAACTGTTTGGCCTCAGCGAGAAGCAGCTGATCGCGGCCTTCGGCGTGTCCGGCAGCCAGGCCGCGGGTTCGCTGCAATTCCTGGTCAACGGCGCCTGGAACAAGCGCTACCAGGTCGGCGCGGCCGCGATGAACGGCGTGATCGCCGCGACGCTCGCCCGCAACGATTTCGTCGGCGCGACCGAATCGATCGAGGGCAAGCACGGCCTGCTCGCCGGCTACACCGACGACGCGCATCCGGACAAAGCGGTCGCCGAGCTTGGCAAGACCTACGAGACGATGAAGATCGGCGTGAAACCCTATCCGAGCTGCCGCTACACTCATGCCGCGATCGACGCCCTGATCGCCATGCGGCGCGAGCACAATCTGACTCCCGACCAAGTCAAGCGAGTCGAGATCGGCTTGCACCGCAACGGCATCACGCTCACCGGAGATGCCGCGACCAAGCGCCATCCGCGCTCGATCGTGGGCGGCCAGTTCTCGATGTTCTTCACCGGCGCGCTCGCGCTTGACCAGGGCTCGTTCGGCTGGGACGACTACAACCGGCTTGGCGATGCCGCGATCGACGCGCTCGCGGACAAGTTCGACGTGGTGCAGGACGACCGGCTCGAGATCGGCCGCACCCACCCGTTCGGGGCGCGCGTCAGCATCACCACCGACGACGGCGTGCATGAGCGGCTCTATGCCGATCCCTCCGGCGAGCCGACCTCGTTCCCGGACGCGCAGGCCATGCAGCAGAAATTCCTGACGCTGGCCCGCCCCGTGCTGAACGCGCGGGCGGAGAAATTCGCGGACGCGATCATGACGCTGGAGCGCTTCGACCGCGTGGCGCAGGCGACCGAGCTGGGACGTCAGTAACCATCCGTTTGCCGCTGCCCGTATGCTGCGCCATGCATGACCGGCTTGTCCCGGCATGGCGACCGCTGCGACATATCGAACATTCCCAAGTCACAAGCGCATGAGGTCGGGCTTTGCCGCGACTGCGGCATGGTATCCTGCTACAATCAGGCTCGCGAAATACACAAGGAGTCCCCCATGAGCTGGCAGCCCTCGAACGATCCCGTGCTCGGCGATCCCATGTCCTGCGATGCGCTCGATCTCGTCATCGTGCCGCGGACGCGCGATCTCGGCGACGGCTTCGCGGTGCGCCGGGCGCTGCCGCACGGCAAGCGGCAGATGGTCGGGCCCTTCATCTTCTTCGACCATTTCGGACCGGTGCAGTTCGTCTCCGGAAAAGGCATGGACGTGCGGCCGCATCCGCATATCGGGCTCGCCACCGTCACCTATCTGTTCGACGGCGCGATCATGCATCGCGACAGCGAAGGCAACGTCCAGGAGATCGCGCCGGGGGCGATGAACCTGATGACGGCCGGCCGCGGCATCGCCCATTCCGAGCGCACGCCGGATGCACAGCGTGCCTCGGGCCAGAAGATGCTGGGCCTGCAAAGCTGGATCGCGCTGCCGGCCGGATCGGAAGAAATCGCGCCGTCGTTCCAACACTACGGGGCGGGCGACCTGCCGATGATCACCGAACGCGATTTCACCGCGCGCGTGATCGCGGGATCCTCGTTCGGCATCACCTCGCCCGTATCGATGGTGTCGCCCTGGTTCTACGCCGAGGTGACTGCCCTCGCCGGCGCGAGCGTGCCGCTCGATCCCGATCACGAGGAGCGCGCGATTTATGTCGTCGACGGCGAGGTCGAGATCGCGAACGAGCGCTATGAAGGGCCGCGGCTCCTCATTTTCCGCCCCGGCGACCGCATTACGGTGAAGGCGCTCAAGGCGACCCGGATGATGTTTCTTGGCGGCGATGCGCTGGAAGGTCCACGCCATGTCTGGTGGAATTTCGTTTCATCCAGCAAGGAGCGGATCGAGCAAGCCAAGCAGGACTGGAAAACCGGCCGTTTCGCGCCAGTTCCGCAGGAACATGAGTTCATTCCGCTGCCGGAATAGGCTAATCCGGTCTCCGGCCAATGCCATCAGGCACGGCCGGATGCCTGCCTGAAAGCCTGCGAAAGCCTTGCCCATGACCACCATGCTCTCCAGCGACCTGCCGCTTCCCAAGATCGGACGCGGCAAGGTGCGCGATATCTATGCCGTCGACGATGAGCGCCTGCTGCTCGTCACCACCGACCGCATCAGCGCTTTCGATGTGGTGATGGGCGAAACCATTCCGATGAAGGGCGCGGTGCTGACGCAAATCAGCGCGTGGTGGTTCAATGAGCTCGAAGGCGTGGTGCCGCATCACATGATCAGCGCGGACACCGACGAGATCATTGCGGCCGTGCCGGCACTGAAGCCGCACCGCGCCGAGATCCTCGGCCGCGCCATGCTGTGCAAGCGCACCACCGTGTTTCCGATCGAATGCGTGATCCGCGGTTATCTCTCGGGCTCCGCCTGGAAGGAATATGCCGCCAGCGGCACGCTCGCCGGCGAGAAGCTGAAGGCCGGGCTTGTCGAGAGCGAGAAGCTGGAGCCTGCGATCTTCAGCCCCGCCACCAAGGCCGAGAGTGGCCATGACGAGAACATCACGATCGCGAAGATGCGCGAAGTGGTCGGCGACGAGGTCGCCTATACGCTGGAAAGCATGACGCGCGCGATCTACACGCTCGGCGAGGAGCTGGCGCGCGAACAGGGCATCATCATCGCGGATACAAAGTTCGAGTTCGGCCGCGACAGGGACGACCGCATCATTCTGATCGACGAGGTGATGACGCCGGATTCCTCGCGCTTCTGGGCGGTCGACACCTACAAGCCCGGCCAGCCGCAGGCGAGCTTCGACAAGCAGCCATTGCGCGACTATCTCGACGCCGAGCGCCGCGCCGGCCGCTGGAACGGCGACGCCCCGCCGCCACCATTGCCGGCGAGCGTCGTCGAAGCGACCAGCAAGCGATATCTGGAAGCGTACCGGCGCGTGACGGGATCGGAGTTGAAGATTTAGCCTCGACTGTCGCGTCTCGCTCCGTCATTGCGAGCGTCGCGAAGCAATCCAGAGTCCCTCCGCGGAGATCGTCTGGATTGCTTCGCTTCGCAATGACGTGGAGAGATAATGGTGCCTCACACCCCCGCCATCATCACGTATTTGATCTCGAGATATTCTTCCATGCCGTGACGCGAGCCTTCGCGCCCCAGGCCGCTTTCCTTGACGCCGCCGAAGGGGGCGACTTCCGTGGTGATGAGGCCGGTGTTGACGCCGACCATGCCCGATTCCAGCGCTTCGGCGACGCGCCAGACGCGGCCCAGATCGCGGGAGTAGAAGTACGAGGCCAGGCCGAATGGCGAGGCGTTGCACATCGCGATGACGTCCGCCTCGTCCTTGAAGCGGATCACCGGGGCAAGCGGGCCAAAGGTCTCCTCCTGCGACACCAGCGAATCCGGCTTGACGTCGGCCAGCACGGTCGGCTCGAAGAAGGAGCGGCCGAGCTCGCTGCGCTTGCCGCCGGTGACGACCTTGGCACCGCGCTTGACGGCATCGGCGATGTGGCGCTCGACCTTGTCGACCGCCTTCATGTTGATCAAGGGTCCTTGCGTGACGCCGCTCTCGGTGCCGTCGCCGATCTTCATCGACGCGACCTTCTTCGACAGCTTCTGCACGAACTCGTCGTAGATCTTGTCCTGGGCATAGAGGCGGTTGGCGCAAACGCAGGTCTGGCCCATGTTGCGGTATTTCGAGACGATCGCGCCTTCGACCGCAGCGTCAATGTCGGCGTCGTCGAACACCACGAACGGTGCGTTGCCGCCGAGCTCGAGGCCGAGCCGCTTCACGCCGACGGCGGCCTGCTGGTAGAGGATCTTGCCGACGGCGGTCGAGCCGGTGAAGCCGACGAAGCGCACGGCCGGATGCTCGCACAGCACCTTGCCGATCGGCGGTGCGTCACCCGTGATGATGTTGAGCACGCCCTTGGGGATGCCCGCCTTCTCGGCGAGCACGGCGAGCGCCAGCGCCGACAGCGGCGTCTCATTGGCGGGCTTCAGCACCACGGTGCAACCGGCGGCCAGCGCCGGCGAGACCTTTCGCGTGATCATCGAGTTCGGGAAATTCCAGGGCGTGATGGCGCCGCAGACGCCGATCGGCTGCTTGATCGCGAGCAGGCGCGCATCGGGCCGCTGCGTCGGGATGGTCTCACCATAGACGCGGCGGGCTTCCTCGGCAAAGAACTCGATGTAGGCGGCGCCGATATCGACCTCGCCCAGAGCCTCGGTAAGCGGCTTGCCCTGTTCGGAGGTGAGGATCAGCGCGAGGTCCTCGCGGTTGGCGATGATCAGCTCGAACCATTTGCGCAGGATGTTGGAGCGCTGCTTTGCCGTGTGCTTGGCCCAGCCCGGAAAGGCGCGCTCGGCCGCTTCGACCGCCTTGGTCGTGTCGTCCGCGCCAAGCTGCGGGACTTTTGCCAGCTCCACGCCGGTCGCGGGATTGTTGACGGCGAATACCGGCGTGCCGACCCAGGCGCCGTCGATATAACAGGCCTCCTTCAGGAGCGACGGGTCCTTCAGCCGGTCGCGCAGATTGGAGGTGGCTTGCGGAGCGCGAGCGGCGGCGGTCTGGGTCATTGGCGTTTCTCCCTGGCGGCGATCGGATCGGCCGCAATATAGAGATAGACGGTGCGCAATGCACCGCCCCGCAAACGCACGTCAGGTGGCAGCTAAACTGGCAGCGGCCTCAGGCCGCGCCGCTCATATAGGTCTCGCGACGGCCGATCATCCGCTCGGCCGCGGCCTTGGCGTCGGCCTTCGAGGAGGTCGCGCAGGTCCGGTATTCGAGATCGGGAACATGAGAGGTGTCGCGGCGGCCGAACCATGATTTCGAGCCGACCGGCAACAGCGACAGCGCCTGCGCCAGATTGTCCACCGCCCCGAACGAGTAGAGTGCGCCGGTGCCGGCGACGCGCACCTCATAGATCCCCGGCGAAATCGGCGCCTCCAGGTTCTCGCCGCGTCCCGGACGGGGATAGCGCTTCCATTCGCTCCAGGTCGAAATCATCCGAGGCCCCCTCGCCGCCCATCCACACGGCCGGCAACATTTGCATTAAGTCTTATCGGCCCCTCGATCGGGACCGGGTGCTGAACGCGGCAGCTCACGAAATGTTTCAAGGGTTCGACAACCACGAAGCATATCGGCCTGAAGCCCGTCCAAGGTGAGGGCGAGGCACGTCGATCCACCGCAGATTGTGAAAGAGCGTAGGCGCTCAGCCGCGTTGTCGTCCTGCGCTAGATCAAGACCGTCAAGTCACGACATCGCGACCGGTTCAGGTACATAGATGCGCTTGCCGCGCCGGCCATCCGGGAGGACAATCGGCTGCTTCCAACAATAATCAAACCTGAGGAACGCCATGCAAAGCAAAGCTGACATCGACGAGATTCTGCGGCAGAAGAGCGAGACCAAGGAGATTCCGGGCGTCGTCGCCATCGCCGCGAGCGGCAACGACGTGCTGTATCAGGGCGCGTTCGGCAAGCGCGACCTGTCCAGGCCGGATGCGATGACCGACGACAGCGTGTTCTGGATCGCCTCGATGACGAAGGCGGTGACCACGGCGGGCGCGATGCAGCTGGTCGAGCAGGGCAAGCTGTCGCTGGATGCGCCGATCGGCGATGTATTGCCCGATCTCGCCAATCCGCAGGTGCTCGAAGGTTTCGACGCCAATGGCGAGGCAAAGCTGCGCCCCGCCAAGGGCCCGATCACGCTGCGCCAGCTCATGACCCACACTGCCGGCTTCTGCTACAATATGTGGAACGGCGATCTCGCGGTCTATCTGGACAAGAACGGCATTCCCGCCATCACCACCTGCCAGAACGCGGCGCTGAAGACCCCGATCATGACCGACCCCGGCACGCGCTGGGAATATGGCACCAACATCGATTTCGTCGGCAAGGCCGTGGAGGCCGCCAGCGGCAAGCGATTGGACGCCTATCTGCGCGACAATCTGTTCAACCCTCTCGGCATGAGCAACACGGCGTTCAAGATCACCGACGACATGCGCAAGCGCCTGGTCGGCATGCACGCGCGCGGCGAGGACGGCCAGCTGGCTGCCATCCCGTTCGAGCTCGAGCAGGAGCCGGAATTCCACATGGGTGGCGGCGGCCTCTATTCGACGGCGGCGGACTACATCAGGTTTACCCAGATGATCCTGAACAAGGGCCGCGGCAACGGCAACCAGGTGTTGAAGGCCGAGACCGTCGCAACGATGGGGCAGAACCACATCGGCGATCTCGCCATGGGCAAGATGACGACGGCCGCCCCGATGTACACCAACGACGTCGATCTGTATCCGGAGCAGGTGAAGAAGTGGGGCCTCAGCTTCATGATCAACACCGCCAAGACCGCCGAGGGCCGTAGCGCCGGCAGCCTCGCTTGGGCGGGGCTCGCCAACACCTATTACTGGATCGATCCTGCACGCGACGTCACCGGCGTGATCCTGATGCAGCTTCTGCCGTTCGCCGATGCGAAATGCCTGGAAGCGTTCGCGGGATTCGAACGCGGGGTCTATGCCGGGCTCGATGCTGCCGGGAGCGGGCAGAAGGCGGCCTAAGGGGCGCGACTCTCATCACCCGTCATGGCCGGGCTTGTTGTCCGGGCCGTCCACGTGCAGCCGCAGGCGCCAAAGACGTGGATGCCCGGGTCAAGCCCGGGCATGGCGACTGAAGACCATGCTGGGTATTTTGACGAGAGGATTTCGACTTGGCTGATAATTTGGCTGACAAGGCGGACAGCTACGTCTGCGGTATCTCGGACACGTCACTGCTCGGCGACACGATCGGTCGCAGCCTGGACCACGCGGTGCGGCGCTGGGGCGATCGCGAGGCGCTCGTCTCGCCCAGCCACGGCGTCAGATGGACCTGGAAAGAGTTCGCCGAGCGGGTCGACGCGCTCGCCGCGGGCTTTCTCGCGCTCGGGCTCGAACGGGGGGAGCGGATCGGCATATGGTCGCTGAACCGGCCGGAATGGACGCTGACCCAGTTCGCCGCCGCCAAAGCCGGCCTGATCCTGGTGACGATCAACCCCGCCTACCGGCTCAGCGAGCTGGAATTCGCCCTCAAAAAGGTCGGCTGCGCGGCGATCGTCACCGCCACCGCGTTCAAGACCAGCAATTACATGGAGATGCTCAACACGCTGCTTCCGGAGCTGGCGCGGGCGAAACCTGGACATTTGCAGGCAGCGCGGTTGCCGGCTTTGCGGATGGTGATCCAGATCGGCGGCCCGGCGGCCCCAGGCACGATCCCCTTCGACAACGTCGCACGCATGAGCGGAGCGGAGCATCGTCAGCAGCTTGCCGCGCTCGGCGCCGCGCTGCAGTTCGACGACCCCGTCAACATCCAGTTCACCAGCGGCACCACGGGTTCGCCGAAAGGCGTCACGCTGACCCACCACAACATCCTCAACAACGGCTACTTCACGGGACGCGCGATGCGCCTGACGGAGCAGGACCGCATCTGCATTCCGGTGCCGCTCTATCATTGCTTCGGCATGGTGATGGGCAATCTGGCCTCGGTCACGCTCGGCGCCACCATGGTCTATCCGGGCGAGGGCTTTGATCCGCTCGCGACGCTGCGCGCGGTCGAGCAGGAGAAATGCACCGCGCTGTACGGCGTGCCCACCATGTTCATCGCCGAGCTCGATCATCCCGAGTTCAAGACGTTCGATTTGAAATCGCTGCGCACCGGCATCATGGCGGGCGCGCCCTGCCCGATCGAGGTGATGAAGCGCGTCAACACCGAGATGAACATGCGCGAGGTCACCATCGCCTATGGCATGACCGAGACCAGCCCGGTCAGCTTCCAGAGCGCGACCGACGACCCGCTGGAGCGGCGCGTCTCGACCGTGGGCCGCATTCACCCCCATGTCGAGGTCAAGGTCGTCGATCTCGAAGGCAAGATCGTCAAGCGCGGCGAACGCGGCGAGCTCTGCACGCGCGGCTACAGCGTCATGCTGGGCTATTGGGAAGAGAAGGAAAAGACGGCCGATGTGCTCGATGCCCATGGCTGGATGCACACCGGCGACCTCGCCACCATCGACGACGAGGGCTATTGCAACATCGTTGGACGCATCAAGGATCTGGTGATCCGCGGCGGCGAGAACCTCTACCCGCGCGAGATCGAGGAGTTTCTGTACCGTCACCCCAAGATCCAGGACGTGCAGATTTTCGGCGTCGCGGACACCCGCTACGGCGAGGAGCTTTGCGCCTGGATCCGCGTCAGGCCGGGCGAGACGCTGACGGCCGAGGAGGTCCGCGCCTTCTGCGACGGCCAGATCGCCCACAACAAGATCCCTCGCTACGTGGAGTTCGTCGAGGAGTTTCCGATGACGGTGACGGGAAAGATCCAGAAGTTCGTGATGCGGGATGCGGTGGAGCAGCGACTGGGATTGAAGGCGGCGAAGACGGCGTGAGCTACACCGTCATTGCGAGCCTAGCGAAGCAATCCAGAGTCTTTGCGCTGAGACAGACTGGATTGCTTCGCTGAGCCCGTCATCGGGCCGCGCTTCGCGCGGACCCGTTGGCTCGAAATGACGGAAAGAGTGGCGAGAGCCTTACGCCGTCAGCCCGCGCTGCTCCGCCAGCTCCTTCAGCGACACTTGCGGCCGCGCGCCGATGTGCTGGATCACTTCGGCAGCCGCAAGCGCACCGAGCTCGCCGCACTGCTTGTAGGCAAGATTGCGCGCCAAACCATACAGGAATCCTGCAGCGAAGAGATCGCCGGCGCCGGTCGTGTCGACCACCTTGTCGACCGGGAATGCGGGCGCGGCAACCGCGTCTTCCACCGACACCACCATGCAGCCCTTCTCGCTGCGGGTGACGACGCCGAGATTGACGTCGTTGCGCAGCTGCTTCAGCGCGGTGTCGAAATCCGAGGTCATGTAGAGCGAGTGCAGCTCGGACTCGTTGGCGAAGACGATGTCGACGGTGCCGTTGCGCATCAAGGAGAGAAATTCGTCGCGATAGCGGTCGACACAGAAGGAATCCGAGAGCGTGAGCGCCACCTTACGCTTGGCGTCATGGGCGATCTTGGCCGCCTTGACGAAGGCGTCCTTGGCGTTCTTGGGGTCCCAGAGATAACCCTCGAGATAGACGATGCCGGCTGCCGCGATCTCGGCCGGGTCGATGTCGGCGGGCGACAGATCCTGCGCCGCGCCGAGATAGGTGTTCATGGTGCGCTCACCGTCGCCGGTGACCAGGATGTAGGAGCAGCCGGTGGCGGGGCCATCCTTGGCAGCGGGCGTGTCGAAGGCGACGCCGGCGGCGCGGATGTCATGGACATAGAGCTTGCCGATCTGGTCGTCCTTGACCTTGCCGACATAGGCGGCGCGTGCCCCCAGGCTGCCGATGCCGACGATGGTGTTGGCGGCCGAGCCGCCCGAGACTTCCGTGGCCGGCCCCATGTCCTTGTAGATGGCGGCCGCGCGCGCCTCGTCGATCAGGGACATGCTGCCCTTGGTCATGCCATGCTTGGCCAGAAAGGCCTCGTCGGTCCTGACCAGCACGTCGAACAGCGCGTTGCCGATGCCGAGAACGTCGTATTTCACGTCAGCCATTCACCTTGATCCTGTTTGGCGGATTGCGATACCCGCGAAAATCCGCTTCCTGTGCGCCTGAAATCCGGCTCGCGGCCTATCACGACCGGGCCGGCACGAGCAAGCAACGGTATTCTCGACGGCAATGATCCGCTCCTTCCTGACCGTCTCGACGGGAACATTGGCCTCGCGGCTGCTGGGTTTTGCCCGCGATTCCCTGATTGCGGCGCTGCTCGGGACCGGCGCCGTGGCGGACGCGTTTCTGGCGGCGTTTCAGCTCGTCAACGTGGTCCGGCGGCTTCTCAGCGAAGGCGCGCTGAACGCGGCGCTGATCCCGGCCTGGCTCCGTATCCGCGACCATGACGGGCAGCGGGCTGCCGCGGCATTCGCGGGGCGCGTGCTCGGCACGGTCAGCGCGGCCCTGATCGCGATCTCGATCGTCATCGCACTTCTGATGCCTCTGGTCATCACGGTGATCGCGCCGGGATTCCTCGGCAGCGGCACGCTCGATCTCGCCGTCGCGAATGCGCGGCTGATGCTGCCCTACCTTGCCTTTGCCGGTCCGGTCACGGTGCTGATGGGACTGCTCAATGCGCAAGGGCGCTTTGCCCTCACCGCGTTCTCGCCGCTGCTGTTCAACATCGCGCTGATCGCCGCGATCGCAGTGCTGCTGCTGGACCGCGCAGATGCAAGCTTCGCCGCGTGGATCCTGGCGGCCAGCGTCGGCATCGCCGGCCTGCTGCAGCTTCTCATGCTGCTGTCGCAGCGAAGCGCGCGTCTTGCGACGCCGCTGCGCGCCAGCTTCGACAAGGAGATGCGCGGCTTCTTCGCCAAGGCCATCCCCGGCATGCTGGCAAGCTCGGGCCCGCAATGGCTGATGGTCGCAGGCGCGATCATCGCCTCGGCGACGCCCTCCGCGGTGTCCTGGCTCTATTTCGCCAACCGGCTGATCGAGCTGCCGCTCGGTATCGTCGGCGTCGCCATGGGAACGGTGCTGGTGCCGGAGCTGACGCGTGCCGTGCGCAGCGGAGATCGCGACGCGGTGGCGCACGCCGAATCGCGCGCGCTGGAGCTTGCGACCGGGCTGACGCTGCCGGCGACCCTCGGCCTGATCGTACTGGCCGAGCCGATCGTGCGGCTGTTGTTCGAGCATGGCGCTTTCGGCGCACAGGACAGCGCGGCGACGGCGAACGCCCTGATTTGGCTGGCGCTCGGCCTGCCGGCGCATGTGCTGATCAAGGCGCTGTCGCCGGCGTTCTATGCCCGCAGCGACACCATGGCGCCGCTGCTGGCCACGGCCCAGGGCTTCGTGGTGACGGTCGTGCTCGCGCTTCTGCTCGGCCATGTCTTCGGCGCGAGCGGGATCGCCGCAAGCATCGCGGCCGGCGCCTGGAGCAGCGCGCTCGCGCTGCTCCGCAAGGGCACGAGCGAGTTCGGCTTCGCGGTCGATGCGAGCGCCCGCACGCGGCTGCCGCGGATCGCGCTGGCCGCGATCGCGATGGGCGGCCTGCTCTGGCTGACCACAGGTCTGGTGCCTGCCGAGAGCCAAGGCTTCATCAAGTTCGTCGCGCTGGGTGTGCAGATCGCGGCGGGGATCGCCGTCTATGGCCTGCTCCTGCGGATCCTCGGCGTCACCTCCTGGCATGAGGCGGTCGGCGCGTTGAAACGGCCCCGCTAAACCACGAGGCCCGGCGAAATACCCTTGACGGGGCAGCGCCGCTGTTGGAAACGACGGCGCGAATACCTATGGGAAGGCTGACCATGCCATTCGTTGAACGGGTCTTTTCGGGCGTCCAGCCGACAGGCAATCTGCACCTCGGCAATTATCTCGGCGCGATCGTCAACTTCGTGAAGATGCAGGAAACCCACAACTGCATCTATTGCGTCGTCGACATGCACGCGATCACGCAGGGCGTCGACGTCTGGGGCGGACCGGCCGAGCTCACGCGCAACACCCGCGAGGTCACCGCTGCGTTCATCGCTGCCGGCATCGATCCGAAGAAGCACATCGTGTTCAACCAGAGTCAGGTCTCGGGCCATGCCGAGCTCGCCTGGATCTTCAACTGCGTCGCGCGCATGGGCTGGCTCGGCCGCATGACCCAGTTCAAGGAGAAGGCCGGCAAGGACCGCGAGAACGCGTCGGTCGGGCTGTTCGACTATCCCGTGCTGATGGCGGCCGACATCCTGCTGTACCGCGCCACTCACGTGCCGGTCGGCGAGGACCAGAAGCAGCATCTCGAGCTTTCGCGCGACATCGCGCAGAAGTTCAACAACGATTTCGGCGATTCCATTCGTGCCCAGGGCGCCAGTGACGGCCTGTTCTTCCCGCTGCCCGAGCCCCTGATCACGGGACCGGCGACGCGCGTGATGAGCTTGCGGGACGGCACCAAGAAGATGTCGAAGTCGGATGCCTCCGACAATTCGCGCATCAACCTCACCGACGATGCCGACACCATCGCGCAGAAGATCCGCAAGGCGAAGACCGATCCGGAACCGTTGCCGACCGAGGAAAAGGGCCTGGAAGCCCGCCCCGAGGCCGACAACCTCGTCGGCATTTTCGCCGCGCTCTCCGGCCGCTCCAAAGCCGATGTGCTGCGCGATTTCGGCGGCGGCCAGTTCTCGAGCTTCAAGAACGCGCTGGCGGAGCTGTGCGTCACCAAGCTCGCGCCGATCGCCGGTGAGATGAAGCGCCTCGTCGCCGACCCCGGCCATATCGACGCGATCCTGAACGACGGCTCCGACCGTGCCCGCGCCATCGCCGACGAGACCATGAAGCTCTCGAAGGACATCGTCGGCTTCATCCGCCGGCGCTGACCTTCGCTCTCGTGACGCCGTCCGGCGCCCCCTCTCCCAAAGCGAAGGCGAGTGTGGCAGCATGCCGGCCGTGCACATTCCGGGACATGCATGACCAGCAAGCGACTTTGCTACGAGCCGGGCCACAAGCCCAAATGCCTCGTCATCGTCGATGACACCGCCGAATGGGATCGCGCGGTGTATTACGCCAGCCGCTGGGCGATTCGGGCCGGGGGCGGCGTGGTGATGCTTCGCATCATCGAGCCCGAACAGCAGAGCCAGGAATGGCTTGGCGTTGCCGACATCATGCGCGCGGAAGCGCAGGAGGCCGCCGAAGCCGCACTCGACCGCGCCGCCGGCCGGGCCAATGGCATCGCCGCAATCACCCCGGAGCGGGTGATCCGGGAGGGCGCGCCGATGGAACAGCTGCTCGCGGTGATCGACGAGGATCCCGATATCGCCATGCTGGTGCTGGCCGCCAATCCCGGCCCGGAAGGGCCGGGACCGCTGGTCGCGATGCTCGCGCAGGCGGTCGGAACCTTTCCAATACCGGTGACGATCATCTCGGGGGCGCTGAGCGACCAGAGCGTGGATCTGCTGTCGTAGCGCGGTGCCTCCTACCCTTCCCTGGAGGGCCCCATCCAGGGAAGGGCAATCTAGTGCCTAAGCCTCTGATCTGGCTTTGAAATGCTCGCCCTGCCCCTTGATCGTGCGTTCCCCCTCGCCATCTGCTAGTGGATAGGTACGCGCTGGCCTTGAACCGGCGACGTCTGGAGAAAGCCATGTTCATTCAAACCGAAGCCACTCCCAATCCCGCCACGCTGAAGTTCATTCCCGGCCGCGTCGTGGTCGACGGCAACCCGATGGAGTTTTCGAGCCGCGAATCAGCCGCGCGCTCGCCGCTGGCTGAAAAGCTGTTCGACGTGCCCGGCGTCACCGGCGTGTTCTACGGATCGGATTTCATCACCGTGACCAAGGCGAACGGTGAATGGCAGCAGCTCAAGCCCGCGATCCTGGGTGCCATCATGGAGCACTATATGTCGGGCGCGCCGCTGCTTGCCGACGGCACAGCGCAAGGCGATGCCGATCTCGACGACGAGGACGAGTTCTTCGATGAGGCCGACGCCGAGACGGTCGACATGATCAAGGACCTGATCGAGACCCGGGTGCGGCCGGCGGTCGCCAATGACGGCGGCGACATCACCTTCCGCGGTTTCAAGGACGGCATCGTCTATCTCAACATGAAGGGTTCTTGCGCCGGCTGCCCGTCGTCGACGGCCACGCTCCAGCACGGCATCCAGAACTTGCTGAAGCACTTCGTTCCGGACGTGGTCGAAGTCCGGCCGATGTGATTGGAGCGCGAATGGCGAGCAAGCGAATGGCGAATGGAACTCGGATCGGCTAGACTGCCCGCTATTCGCCACCCGCCATTCGCTTTTTCATGCTGATCCTCGCCATCGATACTGCGCTCGACGCCTGCGCAGCCGCCGTGCTCGACACCGAAACGGCCGAGCTGCG
Organism: Bradyrhizobium sp. Leaf396; assembly: GCF_001424605.1. NCBI lineage: Bacteria > Pseudomonadati > Pseudomonadota > Alphaproteobacteria > Hyphomicrobiales > Nitrobacteraceae > Bradyrhizobium > Bradyrhizobium sp. Leaf396. The sequence goes on along the minus strand of NZ_LMQJ01000002.1, from coordinate 69,204 downwards.
CGCGCACGAATCGCTGCCGATGAAGCGCGGCCATGCCGAAGCCCTGATGCCGCTGATCGCGCGGGTGATGCAATCGGCCGAGCTCGGCTTCACCGCGCTCGACCGCATCGCCGTCACCACCGGGCCCGGCAGCTTCACCGGATTGCGCGTCGGCATCTCGGCCGCACGCGGACTGGCGCTTGCCTCCGGCAAGCCCGCGGTGGGATTGACGACACTGTCGGCCTATGCCGCGGCCATCGTCAGCCAGAACAAGCCGGCGCCCGTGCTCTCCGCAATCGATGCGCGGCACGACCATGTCTTTTTCCAGATCGTGGCCGGGGACGGCAGCCAGCTGGTGCGACCGGGTGTCGCCTCGATCGACGAGGCGATCGCCGCCTCGCAATTCGGCGCGCCGCATCTGGTCGGCAATGCCGCAAGCATCCTCGCCGATCGCTGGCCCAAGGATGGACCGCAGCCTGTCGCGGTCGACGCGCAACCTGCGCCCGACATCGGCTGGATCGCCTGGCTTGGTGCAGCTGCCAATCCCGACACCACCCCGGCGCGGCCGTTCTATCTGAAGGCGCCGGACGCAAAGCCGGCGGCGCAGAAGCACCTCGCAGCACAAGCCGCGACCTCATGATGGGATGGCTGTCCGAATGGTGGCGCGGCGGCAGCGCCGTCGTCGAGCCTGCGACCTTGCGCGATGCCGCGCGGCTCGCGCAGCTGCACGGCGCGTCCTTCGCGCGCGGCTGGGGCGAAGGCGAGTTCGAGAGCATGATCAGCGAGCGCAACACGCTGGTGCATCGCTTGCGTCTGGGCGGCAAGACGATCGGCTTTGCGGTGTCGCGGGTCGGCGCGGACGAAGCGGAGATTCTCTCGATCGCGGTCGACGCGGCTTATCGCGGCCGCGGCCTCTCCCGCACGCTGTTGATGACCCATCTCGGCCATCTCGCCGGACGCGGCGTTCGCACAATATTTCTCGAGGTCGAGGAAAATAACCAGCCGGCGCGGCGGCTCTACGAGCGGGCCGGATTCACGGTGGTCGGACGCCGCGAACGCTACTATAAGCAGCCGAACGGGGAACAATTGAACGCCCTTCTGATGCGGCGTGACTTGTCGTAACATTGGTGGCAGAAAACGCCTCCGCCAGGCAGACAAACCTATGACCGCATTGAAACCCTCCTCCACATCCAAAGCGTCCGATATCGAGGCGCGCTGCGCTGCCACGGGCATGCGCATGACCGAGCAGCGCCGGGTCATTGCCCGCGTGCTCGCGGAGGCTGCCGACCATCCGGATGTCGAGGAATTGTACCGCCGCTGCGTCGCCGTTGACGACAAGATATCGATCTCGACCGTGTATCGCACCGTGAAGCTGTTCGAGGATGCCGGCATCATCGAACGCCACGATTTTCGCGAGGGCCGCGCGCGTTACGAGCAGATGCGCGACAGTCACCACGACCACCTCATCAATCTGCGCGACGGCAAGGTGATCGAGTTCACCTCCGAGGAGATCGAGAAGCTTCAGGCGGAAATCGCCCGCAAGCTCGGCTACAAGCTGGTCGACCACCGGCTCGAGCTCTATTGCGTGCCGCTCGACGACGACAAGCCGACGTCCTGATTTGGTGCCGATAGACCTCATCATCTTCGATTGCGACGGCGTACTCGTGGACAGCGAGGTGATCTCCTGTCGCGCGCATGCCGACGTGCTGACGCGGCACGGCTATCCGATCACCTCGGAGCAGGTGTTCGAACGCTTCCTGGGACGCTCGACGCGGCAGGCCAATCTCGAGATCGAGACCGAGCTCGGCCGCAAGCTGCCCGAGGCCTATCACGGCGATCTTCAGGACGAGCTGTTCCGCTCGTTCGGGGCCGACCTCGAAGCGATCCGCGGCATTCGCGACGTGCTCGATGTCGTTACGCAAGCTGTCTGCGTCGCCTCGAGCGGCTCGCACCAGCGTATGCGCGTGAGCCTGGGAAGTACCGGTCTCTACGAGCGCCTGGCGCCGAACATCTTCTCGGCCTCGCAGGTGAAGAACGGCAAGCCGGCGCCGGACCTGTTTCTGCTGGCGGCGAGCGAAATGGGCGTGGCGCCCGAGCGCTGCGTCGTGATCGAGGACAGCCTGGCCGGCATCGCCGGCGCCCGGGCCGCGGGCATGACGGTGTTCGGCTTCTACGGGGGCAGCCATTGCCGGCCCGGTTATGCCGAGACGCTGCGCGAGGCTGGCGCCGACCTGATTTTTGCCGACATGCATCAGCTGCCGGAGCTTGTCCGGCGTGCGGGAGCGAAGGCCCTGGCGGGCTAATTCCGCTCTTTGTGTCACTCCGGGGCACGCGCGGAGCGCGTGAACCCGGAATCCAGGGGTTTTGGCGCGAGATTCCGGGCTCGCGACTGCGCGCACCCCGGAATCACAATCCAAATGCCTCCATTCGCTGGATTTTCCCCCCTTCAGCCTATATCTGAAGGCCGTCCTCCACCTCCATTCCGGGTTCCATGACGCCGCCGCGCAAGCTGCACATCAAATCATATGGCTGCCAGATGAACGTCTACGATGCGCAGCGCATGGTGGATACGCTGGCGCCGGAAGGATTCGTGGAGACGGCCAGCGCGGAGGATGCCGACCTCGTCATCCTCAACACCTGCCATATCCGCGAGAAGGCCTCGGAAAAGGTCTATTCCGAACTCGGCCGCCTGCGCGTGGCCAAGGACGAAGCCGCGCGCGCGGGCCGCGCGATGCAGATCGCCGTCGCGGGCTGCGTGGCGCAGGCCGAGGGCGAGGAGATCGTTCGCCGCGCGCCGGCGGTCGACGTCGTGGTCGGGCCACAGAGCTATCATCATCTGCCGGAGCTGTTGAAACGCGCCGGCAGTGAAGGCCGTGCGATCGAGACCGAATTCCCTGCGGCAGACAAGTTCGGCTTCCTGGCCCAGCCCAAGCCAGACGCCATCCGCGCGCGCGGGATTTCCGCCTTCGTCACGGTGCAGGAAGGCTGTGACAAGTTCTGCACCTTCTGCGTCGTTCCCTATACGCGCGGCGCCGAGGTGTCGCGTCCCGTGGCGAAGATCGTCGATGACGTGAAGCGTCTTGCCGACAACGGCGTGCGCGAGCTCACGCTGATCGGGCAGAACGTCAACGCCTATCACGGCGAGGGTCCGGACGGGAAAACCTGGCCGCTCGGCCGGCTGCTCGAACATCTGGCGGCCATTCCCGGCATCGCGCGGCTGCGCTATTCGACCAGCCATCCTCGCGACGTCGACGACAGCCTGATCGCAGCCCATCGCGATCTCGATGCCCTGATGCCGTTCGTGCACCTGCCGGTGCAATCGGGCTCGGACCGCATACTGGCCGCCATGAACCGGAAACATACCGCCGATGATTACCGGCGCGTCGTCGACCGTTTCCGTGCTGCACGCCAAGACATTGCTTTTTCATCAGATTTTATCGTCGGCTTCCCCGGCGAGAGCGAGCAAGATTTTCTCGCCACCCTCGCACTTGTCGCGCAAATCGGCTACGCTGCAGCCTATTCGTTCAAATACTCCGCCCGGCCGGGAACGCCGGCGGCGGACATGCAGGAGACGGTATCCCCCGCCGAGATGGACCAGCGATTGGAGCGGCTCCAGGAACTGATCGACAGCCAGCAATCGGCCTTCAACAAGGCTGCGATCGGCTCGACGGTCGACGTGCTGTTCGAGCGTCCGGCCCGCAAGGAGGGCCAGATCGTCGGCCGCACCGCCTACCTCCAGCCGGCGCATGTGATGGCTTCGCCCGACATCATCGGACAAATCCTGCCGGTGCGCATCGACCGCCTCGAGCGCTACAGTTTTCTCGGCGAACTCGTGACGCCGCGTGGCGCGCGCGAGCACGCTTTATCGCAAGCCACTGGAGCCTGAACCCTTGCCAAAAAGCGCATCGGATTCGTCTTCGTTCGCTCCCAGCCGCAAATTTGATCGCGACATGCAAGTTCCGCCCGAGACCCAGGTCGTCATCGACTTCGACGACAACCGCGCCGCTTCCGCGCTGGTCGGCCCCTACGGCCAGCACCTCGCGCAGATCGAGCGGCGGCTCGGCGTCGTCGTCGATTCCAAGGGCAACCACATCACCATCGGCGGCAGCCGCGACGGCTGCGACGCCGCGCGCCGCGTGCTGGAGATGCTCTATGCGCAGGCGGCGAAGGGACAGGATCTCGACCAGGGCGAGGTCGAGGGCGCGATCCGCGCCGTGATCGCCCAGGGCTCGCTGTTCGAGTTCGACGCCAAGTCCGCCAAATCGGCGTTCGACAGCATCAATCTGCGCAAGCGCCCCGTTCGCGCGCGCACGGCCGCGCAGGACTCTTACATCCGTGCGCTGAAGCGGCACGAGCTGGTGTTCGGCGTCGGCCCGGCCGGCACCGGCAAGACCTGGCTCGCCGTCGCCCACGCCGCGCAGCTGTTCGAGCGCAAGGAGGTCGACCGTATCATCCTGTCGCGTCCGGCAGTGGAAGCCGGCGAGCGGCTCGGCTTCCTGCCCGGCGATCTCCGCGAGAAGGTCGACCCCTATCTGCGGCCGATCTACGATGCGCTGTACGACCTCATGGACGCGCGTATCGTCGAGCGTGCGCTCCAGACCGGCGAGATCGAGATCGCGCCGCTCGCCTTCATGCGCGGCCGCACCCTCACCAATGCCGCCATCATCCTGGACGAAGCCCAGAACACCACATCGATGCAGATGAAGATGTTCCTGACGCGTCTCGGCGAGAACAGCCGCATGATCGTGACCGGCGATCCCTCGCAGATCGACCTGCCGAACGGCCAGACCTCGGGTCTGGCGGAGGCAACGCGTCTTCTGAACGGCGTCGAAGGCATTGCTCAGGTTCATTTCAGGGCCGAGGACGTGATCCGCCACGAACTCGTGGCGCGGATTGTCGCCGCCTACGAAGGGCCGCCGCAGCGGCCGACCACCGGTCAATCCTGACGAGGCAACACCGGACTCCAGAGGTCGCGACCACGGCGCCCCTCGTCCCAGACAACACAATGTCCCATCCCAATCTTCCCATGACCGAGGTCCTCGTCGTCGCCGATTGCTGGCAGCGCGAGCCCGATTCCGAAGCCGTGATCCAGCGAGCGGTGGCCGCTGCCGCCGAGAGCATTCACGAGGACGTTGCCGATGCGGAAGTGGCTGTGATGCTGACCGATGATGCCGGCATCCGCACCCTCAACAGCAACTGGCGCGGCATCGACAAGCCGACCAACGTGCTGTCGTTCCCCGCGCTTCAGCAGGAGGGCGACCGGAAGCCGGGCGATGCGCCGCGCATGCTCGGCGACATCGCGATCGCCTATGAGACCATGCGGCGCGAGGCGGACGAGGAACACAAGCCGTTCGATCACCATCTGAGCCATCTCGCCGTGCACGGCTTCCTGCACCTGATCGGCTACGATCACGAGAACGACGACGACGCCGAGGAGATGGAAGCGCTGGAAACGCAGATCCTGGCGCATCTCGGCATCCCTGATCCCTATGCAGACCGCGCGGGGACACACTGATATGCCGGATTCCGATCCAATCCAGGACAACCCGCGCAACACGGCCAATTTGCCGGTCGTGGTGACACAAGGCGAGGTGATGCGTCCGACGGCGGACGGCTGGCTGCTGCGCGCCATCCGGACGCTGTTCGGCTGGAAGGCGGGATCGGTCCGCGACGACCTCAAGGTCGTGCTCGACGCAACGAGGCCCGACGACACCGGCTTCTCGGCCGTCGAGCGCACCATGCTGCGCAACATTCTCGGCCTGCATGAGCGCCGCATCGCCGATGTCATGGTGCACCGCGCTGACATCGTCGCAGTGAAGCAAGACATCCCGCTCGGCGAGTTGATGGACCGCTTCGAGAGCGCCGGCCACTCCCGCCTCGTGGTCTACAACGAGACGCTCGACGATCCCGTCGGCATCGTCCATATCCGCGACCTGCTCGCCTTCATGACCGCGCGCGCCCGGGTGTCGGAAGTCACCAAGACCAAGCGCAAGAAGCCGCTGCCGGCAGGGCTCGACCTGCGTGCCGTCGATCTCGCGCTGCCGCTTCATGAAGCGCGTATCATCCGCAAGCTGCTCTACGTGCCGCCCTCGATGCGGGCTATTGACCTGCTCGCGCAGATGCAGGCCACGCGCATCCATCTGGCGCTGGTGGTCGACGAGTATGGCGGCAGCGACGGGCTGGTCTCGATCGAGGACATCGTCGAGCAGATCGTCGGCGAGATCGACGACGAGCACGACAGCGACGAGCCACCCTCGATCGTGCGCCTGCCCGACAACGCCTTCATCGCCGACGCCCGCGCCCGCCTCGACGATGTCCGCTCGGTGATCGGCGAAGACTTCCTGACCGGCGAGGCCGGCGAGGAGGTGGAGACGCTGGGCGGCTATCTGGTCAGCTTCGTGGGGCGCCTGCCGGTGCGCGGCGAGGTGATCTCGGGCCCCGGCACCTACGAGGTCGAGGTGCTCGACGCCGATCCGCGCCGGGTCAAGCGGCTGCGTATCTCGACGCGGAAGGAGCGCCCCGCGCCGCGCGCCCAGCGCGAGAGAAGCCGCCGCGAGGCGGCCCCCGACGCAGGTCAGCCGCCGGCGGGCGAAACGCCCACGTCGCCGAGCGACGGGACCAGCCAACAGTGAGTCCATTGCAGCGACTCCGGCAGATCGCGCTTGCCATCATCCTCACCTGGGGATGGAAGCGCGCGGTGATCGCCATGGCGGCGGGGGCGCTGTCGGTGCTGGCGCTGGCGCCGTTCAACCTCTTCCCGGTGCTGTTCATCACCTTCCCGGTAATGGTCTGGCTGATCGACGGCGCCGGGGCCGGCCGACATGGCGGCGTCCCCGCCGCCGCATTGACCGGCTACTGGTTCGGGCTGGGCTATTTCGTCCCCGGCCTCTACTGGATCGGCTATGCCTTCTTCGTCGACGCCGATGTGTTCGCCTGGCTGACGCCGTTCGCTGTGCTCGGCCTGCCTGCCTATCTGTCCATCTTCACGGCCATCGGCTTTGCACTGGCGCGCCTGCTCTGGACCAAGAACGCCACGCGTGTGCTGGCGCTCGCCGCGAGCCTCACCATCAGCGAGTGGCTGCGCGGTCATGCGCTGACCGGCTTTCCCTGGAACACGTTCGGCTACGCGCTGTCCGAGCCGCTGCCGCTGGCACAGACGGCGTCGCTGATCGGCCTATGGGGCATGACGTTCCTGACCGTCGCGATCTTCGCAAGCCCGGCGACGCTGATCGACCGCACGCCCGACCGCCGCCCGCAATGGCGCGTGCCAAGCGCCGCCGTCGCACTTCTGATCGTCATGAGCATCTTCGGCGCAATCCGCCTGTCGCTCCATCCGACCGCGATGGTCTCAGGCGCCAAGCTGCGCCTGATGCAGCCGAACCTGCAGCAGGACGCCAAATTCAACTACGCCGCCAAGGCGGAGGTGATGAAGAAATACCTTGCGCTGTCGGACCGCGCCTCCGGCCCGCAATCGACCGGCGTGCGCGATGCCACCATCCTGATCTGGCCGGAATCCGCCTTTCCGTTCTTCCTGACCCGCGAAGCCGGCGCGATGGCGCAGATCGCCGACCTCCTGCCCAAGGGCACCGTGCTGATCACGGGCTCGGTCCGCGCGCCCGACCTGCCGCGCGGCACGCCGATCACGCGCGCCTACAACTCGATCTACGTGATCGATCACGACGGCAGTGTGCTCGCAGTGTACGACAAGCTGCATTTGGTACCGTTCGGTGAATTTCTCCCATATCAGGCATTGATGGAGAAGCTCGGTTTCGAGCAGCTGACGCGTGTGCGCGGCGGCTTCATTCCCGGCACCGTGCGGCATGCGTTGCCGGTCGCCGGCGCGCCGCCTGCGCTGCCGTTGATTTGTTACGAAGCGATCTTTCCCGGCGAGGTGGCAGGGCGCAACGAACGTCCGGGCTGGATCGTGAACCTCACCAATGACGGGTGGTTCGGCATTTCGACCGGTCCTTATCAGCATCTCGAGCAATCGCGGATGCGCGCGATCGAGCTTGGTTTGCCGCTCGTGCGCTCCGCCAACACCGGCATCTCCGCGGTGATTGATCCGGTCGGGCGCACCATCGCCAGCCTCGGTCTCGGCATCGAAGGCATCTTGGATGCAAACCTGCCGGCCGCACTGCCGCCGACCGTCTATGCGCGCGTCGGCGATGCGCCTGCAGCCATGCTCGTTGCGCTCGCAGTGATTGTGGCGGTCCGGCGGCGCGTCGCCAAGCGGCACACCTGATCGCGCCATGTCCGCGCTCGCGGCCAGAATCCTTTGACAACCGTAGTCTCACGGTTGACAGACTGCACATGGCCTCCTCATTCTGCACCCGCTGCAAAAGACAGTGGGCATTGCTAAATTTCTCCGCAATGTTTCCCAATAACAGGGTTTGATTTTGACGATGCTGCACCCGAGGCATTCGCGATGATTGCGCCGAGGGTGATGTTTGGAGGGCTGAGGAAATGTCAAAAGCGCCCAACCCTGTTGACAAATATGTCGGCAGTCGCGTGCGCATGCGCCGCATCATGTTGGGCATGAGTCAGGAAAAGCTCGGTGAAGCTTTGGGCCTGACTTTCCAGCAGATTCAGAAATACGAGAAGGGCACGAACCGGGTCGGCGCGAGCCGAATCCAGCAGATCGCCGAAATTCTCCAGGTGCCGGTCTCATTCCTGTTCGAGGGCGGCCCGAGCGGCGTGCCGGGTCCGGAAGGCTTCAGCGAAGGCGCCTCGCCCTCTTACGTCTCGGACTTTCTCGCGACCTCCGAAGGGCTCGCCTTGACCAAGGCGTTCACGCGAATCACCGATTCGAAGATGCGCCGCTCGATCGTCGATCTCGTCGAGCAGATCGCGGCCCGCGAAGGTCCCGACAAGCGCTGAAGGGCCGTCTCAAGCGCGATTTGAGACTGCGTCAAATCTGGCCTATGTCGTCATTTGCGACCGCGCATTGATGCACCTCCGCTTCGATGATGCGATTCAAAGGCACAGATGCATCCATGACCAGCTCCAATTGGTTCGATTCCCAAACCATTCTCGACGGCATCCGCCGCTGGGTGGAGATCGAGACGCCGACGGAATCACCTGAGCAAGTCAACGAGCTGGTCTCCTTGGTCGCGGAGCAATACCGCGGCCTGCCCGTCACCCTCGAGCGCGTCGCCGGCGTGGCTGGCTGCGGCGATCATCTTGTGGCGCGCACGAATTGGGGTCAGGACCGGCCAGGCATCCTGGTGCTGAGCCACCTCGATACCGTTCATCCCGTTGGATTCATCGAGCGCCTGCCGTTCAAGGTCGAAGGCGACGTCGCGTTTGGACCCGGCATCTACGACATGAAGGGCGGCGCCTACATCGCCCATCATGCCTTTGGCGCGCTCTGCGCCACCGGCGATCGCTCGCCGCTCGGCATCACGCACCTGTTCACCTCCGACGAGGAGATCGGCAGCCCGACGTCACGTGCGCTGATTGAGAAGGAAGGGCGCAAGGCCAAATATGTGCTGGTGACCGAGCCGGCACGCGACGGCGGCAAGATCGTCACCGGACGCAAGGGCGTTGGTCGCTTCCAGGTGCACATCAAGGGTGTGCCCGCGCATGCCGGCTCCCGGCCCGAAGACGGCCGCAGCGCCGTCCGCGAGCTCGGCCACGTCATCCTGGCGCTTGAAGGAATGAATGATCCCGCGCGCGGCGTCACAGTCAATGTCGGCCTGGTGCGCGGGGGCACGCGCCCCAACGTCACGCCGGAAGAGGCTTACGCCGAAGTCGATCTGCGCGTCGTGAGCCTGAAGGACGCGGACGAGTACGTCGACAGGATTCTCGCCCTGACAGCGAAGACCGACGGCGTCACCGTCAGGGTCGCCGGCGGGCTCAATCGTCCGCCCTACGAGAAGAGCAACGCGGGGGCCTCCCTGTACGAACATGCGAGGTTGCTCGCCAGGGAGATCGGATTCGAGCTGATCGACACCCATACCGGCGGCGGCTCGGATGGCAATTTCACCGCCGCGCACACCGCGACGCTCGACGGGCTCGGCGTCGACGGCAAGGGCGCACACACTCATTTCGAGCAGCTCTACGTCTCGTCGCTCGCGCCACGCGCGCGGCTGCTCCATCGGCTGTATCAGACCCTGCGATGAGCGAACGCAAATCAGATCCCGGTCGCGACGACAGCGAGCGCGCCTTCTTCGGGCGCCGCAAGGGTCACAAGCTCCGGCAGCATCAGGCCGAGCTGATCGACCATCTGCTGCCGCATCTCGCGCTCGACATCAACGGCGAGGCGCCGGTGGATGCCCGCGCGATCTTCGCTCCCGCAGCCGACGACGTACGGCTCGAGATCGGCTTCGGCGGAGGCGAGCATCTTGCTGCCGAGGCGCAGAACTTCCCCACGACCGGCTTCATCGGCTGCGAGCCCTATGTCAACGGCATGGCGAAGATCCTCGCGCAGATCGAGGCCGCCAACATCGGCAACATCCGCCTGTTCGCGGGCGATGCCGCAGAGCTCTTGGCCTGGTTGCCGAAGGGGGCGCTGTCGCGGATCGACCTGATCCATCCCGATCCCTGGCCGAAGCGGCGGCACTGGAAGCGGCGCTTCGTCCAGGACAGGACCATCGCCGCGATGGCGCGCGTGCTGAAGCCTGGCGGCGAATTTCGCTTCGTCTGCGACATCGACGATTACTGCGCCTGGACGCTGTCGCATCTTGCACGCTCGCAGGACTTCGTGTGGCTTGCCGAACGCGCCGACGATTTCCGGCAGCCATGGCCGGGCTACACCATGACACGCTACGGACGGAAGGCCGCGCGAGAAGGACGCAAGGCGGCTTATTTGCGGTTCAGGCGGATATGATTGTCGTTCGGAACGCGCGAAAGCGCGAACCGGAATCTCGAGCTTCTCAGGTGCGCAAGTGCGCACCATGGTTCGATGCTGCGGATCGCCCCGAAACGACAAGCGAGAGATTCAGATCGTCTGCCGGTTGCGCCAGAAATGCACGACGCGCTCGGCGGTCGTCGGCATCAGTCGCGTGAAGTTCACGCGCGCGGTCTCGATGTCGGCGTCGGCGGGCGCGCGTTGCGGGCCATACCAGAGCCGGATCAGCGCGCGCACCGTGGGCCAGCCGAGATTCAGCACGCGGCCCAAGATCAAGATCGGATCGTAGCGATCGCCCGCGATCAGGCGGTCGAGCACCGAGAGGCGAACGCCGGACATGGCCGAGAGAGCGGCGATCGATTCCTCGTATTTGTTCGCCTTGGCGAAGCCAAGCAACGCGCTCTCGCCAAGATGGCCTTCGCGGTACAGCGCCAGCACGGTGCGCTGTGCTGCCGAGTAATCACGGCGCGGTCCCGGCGGCCGGGCAGCCTCCTCGATCGCCGCCATCGCGCGCTTGATTTCGGCTTGGCGCGCGGGGTTGACCACGCTGGAGAGGCGGCGGCGGATGACGTCGAGCGTGCCGTCGAGCAGCTGCTTCAGGTGCTCGCCGGAAAGGTCGTTGCGCTGGCCGATCTTGAGCGTCAACACACCGTCCTGCGCGGCGCGCTTGATCAGCTCGGAATAGCTGCTTGGCGAGAACGCGGCACCGGCATTGCTTGCGGCACGGCGCACCACGTCGCGATCACCGCGCTCGACCAGCACGTCGGTGACGACGGGCGACAAGGCGGGACGTTCCGTCATGGCCAGGAGATGGCCCTGGCCCTTCAAACGCGCGATCTCGACCAGGGCCGCATCGTCGAGCACAGGCGAGCGGCGCAGCACGGGACCCGCCACGGAAATCTCGTTTTCCCGCGCGAGCTGGTTGACGAGGTGCGGTGGCGCGTTGTTGAGGCGTGAGAAGCGCTCGGCGAGATCGACGCGCGAGGCCAGCTCGGCATGCGGAACGAGATCGATCAGAACATTGTCGAAGAGGGCGACCAATTCGGGGCGGAGCTTCTCCGCATCCTGGAGAAACAACTGTGCGACAGCGCGCGCGATCTCGCCGCGTCGCCGCGGATCGCCGCGCCTGACAATATCGTCCAGTCCTGGGATGAGCGACGTGGCAACGGTCATGAAAACGCAACTCGAACGGGGCACGCCGCGGGTGCGCCTTGGTTCAAGCCGCCCCACAATCCAGAAATCTAGGCTTGCTTGATGAAGGAAGCGTTGCGCGGGGTCCGCGGCCGCGCAAAAAGGCCCCATTCCCGCTGCAATGGGCCTTGTCCGGGGGTGCGGAAAGCGCTATATCAGCGCTAATTCATCTTCTCATACGATCCGCGTAGTGAGAGTGGGCCCGCAAGGACCCGCTCTTTTTTGTTACCTGAAGCGGCTTGGCGAGAGATGCGGCCCGACACTGTCGGGAGAGTTCCGAAGCGGGCTTGAAACGTAAACGAGCCTTAACCATCGAGCGCCCTGACCCTGGACATGACTGAGCCGACCCCTGGTTCCACGGATGCCGAACTGCTGGCCGAGCCGCGGCTCGTGGTCGAGCCTGGCGTCGCGGCACGGGTGTCGGCGGTGGCTGCTCCGGTGCTTCAGGGCATGGGCTATCGCCTGGTGCGAATCCGCATTTCCGGCGAGGCCGGCTGCACCGTGCAGATCATGGCCGAGCGGCCGGACGGCTCGATGCAGATCGAGGATTGCGAGGCGATCTCGCGGGCATTGTCGCCGGTGCTCGACGTCGCCGATCCCATCGATCGCGCCTACCGGCTGGAGATCTCCTCTCCGGGCATCGACCGTCCGCTGGTGCGCCGCTCCGATTTCGAGCGCTATGCCGGCCATCTGGTGAAAATCGAGATGGCGGTCGCCCATGAGGGGCGCAAGCGCTTCCGCGGCACGCTCGGTCCAGTCGAAGGCGATCGCGTCCATCTGCATCGCGACGACGTCAAGCCGGGCGACGAAGCCGACATTCTCCTGACCATGGAGGATATCGGCGAGGCGCGCCTGGTGCTGACCGACGAGCTGATCGCGGAATCCATGCGCCGCGGCAAGGCCGAGGAGCGCAAGATGCGCAGGGATCTCGGACTGGAGCCGCCGGCTGCACCGCACGCAGAGATCAGTGCGAAGATCACAAAGAACACCAAGCCGAAAAAGAAGCCGGCACCGACCAACACGAAGAAACATCGCCTTGCCGCCGAACGCGCGCGGCGCGGCGAGACCGAGCCTGACCAAGGAGACTAGCCATGGCAGTCAGCGCCAATCGACTCGAATTGCTTCAGATCGCGGACGCCGTCGCACGCGAAAAGTCCATCGACCGCGGCATCGTCATCGCGGCGATGGAGGACGCCATCGCCAAGGCGGCGCGGGCCCGTTACGGCAGCGAAACCGACGTTCATGCCGAGATCGATCCGAAGAAGGGCGAGCTGCGGCTGTCGCGCCACATGCTGGTGGTCGACAAGGTCGAAAACCCTTCCAACCAGATCTCGCTGGTGGATGCGCAGCGCGCCAATCCCGGTGCCCAGGTCGGCGACACCATCGCCGACACCCTGCCGCCGCTGGAATATGGCCGTATCGCCGCCCAATCGGCCAAGCAGGTGATCGTGCAGAAGGTGCGCGAGGCCGAGCGCGACCGACAGTACCAGGAGTTCAAGGACCGCATCGGCGACATCGTCAACGGCGTCGTCAAGCGCGTCGAATATGGCAGCGTGATCGTCGATCTCGGCCGTGGCGAAGCCATCATCCGCCGCGACGAAATGCTGCCGCGCGAAGTGTTCCGCAACGGCGACCGCGTCCGCGCCTACATCTTCGACGTCCGCCGCGAGACACGCGGCCCGCAGATCTTCCTGTCCCGTACGCATCCGCAGTTCATGGCAAAGCTGTTCGCGCAGGAGGTGCCGGAGATCTATGACGGCATCGTCGAGATCAAGGCGGTCGCCCGCGATCCCGGCTCGCGCGCGAAGATCGGCGTGATTTCCCGCGATTCGTCGGTCGACCCGGTCGGCGCCTGCGTCGGCATGCGCGGCTCGCGGGTGCAGGCCGTGGTGAACGAGCTGCAAGGCGAGAAGATCGATATCATTCCCTGGTCGCCCGACATCGCGACCTTCGTAGTCAATGCGCTGGCGCCGGCCGAGGTTTCCAAGGTCGTCATCGACGAGGACCGCGAGCGCATCGAGGTGGTGGTGCCTGATACCAACAACCAGCTTTCGCTTGCGATCGGCCGCCGCGGCCAGAACGTGCGTCTGGCCTCGCAGCTCACCGGCTGGGACATCGACATCCTGACCGAGCAGGAGGAATCGGAGCGCCGCCAGGCCGACTTCGAGAACTCCACCCGCGTCTTCATGGAATCGCTCAACGTGGACGAAGTCGTCGGCCAGCTGCTGGCGTCCGAGGGCTTCACCTCGGTCGAGGAACTCGCCATGGTGGACGTCAAGGAACTCGCCGGCATCGAGGGTTTCGACGAGGAAACCGCACAAGAGCTGCAGAACCGCGCCCGGGAATATCTGGAACAGCAGGAGGCCGAGCTCGAAGCCCGGCGCAAGGAGCTTGGCGTGGAAGACGCGCTCAAGGACGTGCCCGGCGTGACCTCGAAGATGCTGGTGAAGTTCGGCGAGAACGACATCAAGACGGTCGACGACCTCGCCGGCTGCGCCACCGACGATCTGGTCGGCTGGACCGAGCGCAAGGAAGGCAGCGAGCCGACCAAGCACGCCGGCGCGCTCGACGGCATCGACATATCCCGTGACGATGCCGAAGCGATGATCATGCAGGCTCGCGTCAAGGCTGGCTGGATCACCGAGGCCGATCTCGCCAAGCCCGAGGAGGCCGCGGCGGCCGAAGACCAGCCGGCGTAACGCGCGTTCGGCACGCGTGGAGAGCGGCTTTGCGTAAAGAACGCGCGATTTAGAAGGCCAAGGAGGATGTCGCCCGGATGCTCGCCAGCACTGACAGCGAACTCGACCATGGGCCGCGGACCGAAAGGTCCGCGACCATGCGGATGTGCGCGGTCAGCCGGGAGGTTCGGCCGATCGACGAGCTGATCCGCTTCGTCGTCTCGCCGCAGGGCGAGGTGGTTCCCGACCTCAAGCGCAAGCTGCCGGGACGGGGCATGTGGCTCACCGCCTCGCGCCAGGTGGTTGCGGAAGCCGTGCGGCGTCACCAATTTAGCAAGACCTTCAAGCGCGAGCTGCGCCCCCCTCAGACGCTTTCCACCGATATCGAGGCGCTCTTGGTTCGGAGCGTGATGGAAGCGCTTGGGATCGCCGCCAAGGCGCGTCAGGTCTTGACCGGTTTCGGCAAGGTCGAGAGCGCCCTTCGGGAAGGTACGGTCGAGGTCCTGATCCACGCCAGCGACGGGGCCGCGGACGGAATCCGCAAATTGGACATGCTGGCGCGTCAAAATGCCGGAAATGGCGGTGCCAAGCCGCAGATTCCCGTCATCACCGTACTGAAATCGATAGAATTGGATTTGGCACTGACCCGGTCAAATGTGATACATGCTGCGCTGCTCGCGGGCCCGGCGAGCAAGTCATTCCTGTCACGTAGCCAGATGCTGGTCCGATACCGGATGGCGGACGATGACAAGACTGCCGAAAAGCCCGGCCAGGATTTCTGAGAGACACGACGACCCGATTGGACGGTGCGGCAACGCACAACACTGACAAATCAGGATTAGGACTGCTGAATGGTTGATACCAAGACCCCTGGCGACAAGAAGCTGAGCGTTCCGAGCAAGACGCTATCGCTCAAGCCGCGCGTCGAAACGGGCACTGTGCGCCAAAGCTTCAGCCATGGCCGCAGCAAGCAGGTCGTGGTCGAGAAGCGCGGCAAGCGCCGGATCGACGGCACTCCCGAGCCGCAGGGTGCCGAGGTCGCGAAGCCCGCGCCGGCTACTCCCGCTGCGGCGCCGCGTCCCGCTCCGAAAGCCGCTCCGCCCCGCAACGCCGGTTCCGGCGTGGTGCTCCGCACGCTCACCGAGGACGAGCGGTCGGCCCGCGCCAGCGCGCTGGCGGACGCCAAGCTGCGTGAAGTCGAGGAGCGCCGCCAGGCCGAGGAAGAGGCCCAGCGCCGCGCTGTCCGCGAGGCCGCCGAACGGGCTGAGCGCGAGGCCGCCGAAGCCCGTCGCAAGGCCGAGGAAGAGCGCCATCGCCATGAGGACGAGGCCAAGCGGAAGGCCGAGACCGAGGCCAAGAAGCGCTTTGGGGAAGGCGAGCAGCCTGCTGCCGCGCGCCCGGCAACGGCAGCTCCGGTGACGAGCGCTCCGCGTTCCGCGCCGAGCACGGCGCGACCTGCGGCGACCACCACTGCACGTCCGACAACGACCCCACAGCGGCCGGCGGGCCCTGCAGGGCGCGCTCCCGCAATTGCGGCCGGCCCCGACGAGGACGACGGTCCGCGCCAGATCCGTCGCGGTCCCGGCGGCGCCGCGCGTCCTGCGGCAGCCCCCAAGACCACCCACAAGCCCGGCCCGCAGAAAGAGCGCGGTCGCCTGACGGTCGTCACGGCGCTCAATGCCGACGAGGTCCGCGAGCGGTCGATCGCATCGTTCCGCCGCCGCACGCAGCGCCTGAAGGGCCACGCCTCGAACGAGCCGAAGGAGAAGCTGATCCGCGAAGTGACGATCCCGGAAGCGATCACCATCCAGGAACTCGCCAACCGCATGTCCGAGCGCGCGGTCGACGTCATCCGCATGCTGATGAAGCAGGGCGCGATGCACAAGATCACCGACGTGATCGACGCCGACACCGCGCAGCTGATCGCCGAGGAGCTCGGCCACACCGTCAAGCGCGTTGCCGCGTCGGACGTCGAGGAAGGTCTGTTCGACACCGTCGACGATTCCACCGACACCGAGACGCGTTCGCCCGTCGTGACCGTGATGGGTCACGTCGACCACGGCAAGACGTCGCTGCTCGATGCGCTCCGCCACGCCAATGTCGTCTCCGGCGAGGCCGGCGGCATCACCCAGCACATCGGCGCCTACCAGGTGGTGTCGCCCGAAAGCGGCAAGAAGATCACCTTCATCGATACGCCCGGCCACGCCGCGTTCACCGCGATGCGCGCCCGCGGCGCCAAGGTCACCGACATCGTCGTGCTCGTGGTCGCGGCGGATGACGGCGTGATGCCGCAGACGGTCGAGGCCATCAACCACGCCAAGGCGGCGCGGGTGCCGATCATCGTGGCCATCAACAAGATCGACAAGCCCGATGCCAAGCCCGAGCGCGTGCGCACCGAGCTGCTCCAGCATGAGGTGCAGGTGGAGTCCTTCGGCGGCGAGGTCGTCGACGTCGAGGTATCCGCCAAGAACAAGACCAATCTCGACAAGCTGCTCGAGATGATCGCCCTCCAGGCCGAAATCCTAGACCTGAAGACCAATTCGCAGCGTCCGGCCGAAGGCACCGTGATCGAGGCCAAGCTCGACCGCGGCCGTGGTCCGGTCGCGACCGTGCTGGTGCAGCGCGGCACCCTTCGCGTCGGAGACATCATCGTCGCCGGCGCTGAAATGGGCCGTGTGCGCGCGCTGATCTCGGATCAGGGCGAGACGGTGCAGGAGGCCGGCCCCTCGGTGCCGGTCGAAGTGCTCGGCTTCAACGGTCCGCCCGAGGCCGGCGATCGTCTCGCGGTGGTCGAGAACGAAGCCCGCGCCCGTCAGGTCACCAGCTACCGTGCGCACCAGAAGCGTGAGAACGCGGCGGCCTCGATCTCGGGCATGCGCGGCTCGCTCGAGCAGATGATGTCGCAATTGAAGACGGCGGGCCGCAAGGAATTCCCGCTGATCGTCAAGGCCGACGTGCAGGGCTCGCTGGAAGCGATCCTCGGGTCGCTGGAGAAGCTCGGTACCGACGAAGTGGCGGCCCGCATTCTGCATGCCGGCGTCGGCGGCATCTCGGAATCCGACGTGACGCTGGCCGAAGGCTTCAACGCCGCGATCATCGGCTTCTCGGTCCGTGCCAACAAGGAGGCCGCTGCGGCCGCCAAGCGCAACGGCATCGAGATCCGCTACTACAACATCATCTACGACCTCGTGGACGACGTGAAGAAGGCGATGAGCGGCCTGCTCGCGCCGACCTTGCGCGAAACCATGCTGGGCAATGCCGAGATCCTGGAGATCTTCAACATCTCCAAGGTCGGCAAGGTCGCCGGCTGCCGCGTCACCGACGGCACTGTGGAACGCGGCGCCAATGTGCGCCTGATCCGCGACAACGTCGTGGTGCACGAAGGCAAGCTGTCGACGCTCAAGCGCTTCAAGGACGAAGTGAAGGAAGTCCAGTCCGGTCAGGAATGCGGCATGGCCTTCGAAAACTATCACGACATGCGTGCCGGTGACGTGATCGAGTGTTATCGCGTGGAGACGATCCAGCGCTCCCTGTAAGTCCAAATCTTACCGAAGCGTTCGGACCTTTTTGAACTGAAATTGCGGGAGTGCGATGGCCGGATTATTCCGGCCATCCACCCCTCTTCGTTTCAACAGGACAAATGACGATGCCCGCGCTCCAGGCACGGGCATGACGAGGTGATTTTCGAGAATGCCACGCCATCATCAGAAGAAGAGTTCCGCAGCCGGCGGAGGCTCGCAACGTCAGTTGCGCGTGGGCGAGCAGGTTCGCCACGCGATGGCCGATATTCTGGCGCAAGGCAACGTGCATGATGCGGATCTCGAAGGTCACATCATCACCGTGCCGGAGGTGCGGATGTCGCCCGACCTGAAGCTCGCTACGGTCTACGTGATGCCGCTCGGCGGCCGCGACACCGAGATCGTGATCGCTGCGCTCGAGCGCAACAAGAAGTTCCTGCGCGGCGAAGTCGCGCGACGCGTTAACCTGAAATTTGCACCTGACATTCGCTTCCGCGTCGACGAACGATTCGACGAAGCGGAACGGATCGAGAAGCTTTTGCGAACACCTGCGGTGCAGAAGGACCTGGAACAGAATCCGGCTTCGGATCGGGAAGAAGAGCAATGACGATGGACCCCGCTCACGGCACGATCGACAGCAACGAGGCCGATCAGCGCGATGTGCAGACGAATGATTTCGCGGATTCGGGAAGCAACGCGCGGCCGCCTCAGGAGCCGCGCCGCGTCAACAACGATCCACGCGCCAAGCAGCAGAAGGGCAACCAGGTTCGCCGCGACCGCCGCGACGTCCATGGCTGGGTCGTGCTCGACAAGCCGATCGGCATGACGTCGACGCAGGCCGTTGCCGTGCTCAAGCGCCTGTTCAACGCCAAGCGCGCCGGCCATGCCGGCACGCTCGATCCGCTCGCCTCGGGCGGGTTGCCGATCGCCCTCGGGGAAGCCACCAAGACCGTTCCCTTCGTCATGGACGGCCGCAAGCGCTACCAGTTCACGGTCTGCTGGGGCGAGGAGCGCGACACCGACGACATCGAGGGCCGGGTGACCGCGACCTCCGACCAGCGTCCGACCCGGGAGGCGATTCTCGCCCTCCTGCCCCGCTTCACCGGGGTGATCGAGCAGATCCCGCCGCGCTATTCCGCAATCAAGGTGCAGGGCGAGCGGGCCTATGACCTTGCCCGCGACGGCGAGGTCGTGGAGCTGGCGCCCCGTCCGGTCGAGATTCACCATTTAACCCTTGTGGATCAACCGGATAACGACCGGGCCGTGTTCGAGGCCGAATGCGGCAAGGGCACCTATGTCCGAGCGCTGGCCCGCGACATGGGCCGAATTCTCGGCACTTTCGGCCATATTTGCGCGCTGCGGCGCACCCTGGTCGGCCCATTTGGCGAAAACGACATGATTCCGCTGGATCAGTTGGAGGCTTTGTGCGATAGAGCCGCGTCCGGCGAGGGCAGCCTCGCCGACGCGCTTTTGCCCGTTGAGACCGCGCTGGACGACATCCCGGCACTGGCCGTCACTCGGGCTGATGCGGCAAGGCTCCATCGGGGTCAGGCCGTTTTGTTGCGCGGACGGGATGCGCCCACTTGTAGCGGCACAGTCTATGTCACGGTGGCAGGCCGTCTTTTGGCGCTTGCTGAAGTTGGCAATGGCGAAATCATCCCCAAGCGTGTGTTCAACCTGACCGGCCTGACTGCCAGTGCCGGTCGCAACGAGAGAAACTGACGATGTCGATTGCCGCAGAACGCAAAGCGGAAGTCATCAAGACGAATGCCACCAAGGCCGGCGACACCGGCTCGCCCGAGGTTCAGGTCGCGATCCTTTCGGAACGCATCAACAACCTCACCAATCATTTCAAGACCCACGTGAAGGACAACCATTCGCGTCGCGGGCTCTTGAAGCTGGTCTCCACCCGCCGCTCGCTCCTCGACTACCTCAAGAAGAAGGACGAGGCGCGGTACAAGGCGCTGCTCGAAAAGCACAATATTCGCCGTTAATGTTTATGCGCGCGCCACTGGCGCGCGTTTTCGCGTGTGGTTTCGAACGAAAGCGCTTCCTTAAAGGTTTTTTGATCGAAACTGCGTGCGCGTCGGATGCGATCCGTTGACGGATCTGCATCCGGGCATGAAGAGCGAACACCGCGGTTCGGTGCTCGCGTTCGTGCCGACTGACAGTCCAGCAGCAATCCGGCGGCTGGGCACAACGGGCAAGGCGCCCGTATGACCCGAAAGGATGGACGCCATCCGAAATCCAAAAACCATGGCAGGATCGCAGGACGCTGATCATCCGCTCCGATCAGCGTCCCGCAATCTTGCGCATGGTTTTTGTTTTTCGAAGCGTCCCTTCTTTCGAGAACCCATGAAAGAAGACCTCTATGTTCAATAAGCATTCAGTCGAGATCGACTGGGGCGGACGCCCACTCAAGCTCGAAACCGGCAAGATCGCCCGCCAGGCCGACGGCGCCGTCGTCGCCACCTATGGCGAGACCGTGGTGCTCGCCACCGTCGTCGCGGCGAAGGCGCCGCGCGAAGGTGTCGACTTCCTGCCCCTCACCGTCGACTATCAGGAAAAGACCTACGCGGCAGGCCGCATTCCCGGCGGCTATTTCAAGCGCGAGGGCCGTCCGACCGAGAAGGAGACGCTGGTCTCCCGCCTGATCGACCGTCCGATCCGTCCGCTGTTCGTCGACGGCTGGCGCAACGAGACCCAGGTGATCGCCACGGTGCTGTCGCACGACATGGAAAACGACCCTGACATCGTCGCGCTGGTGGCTTCGTCGGCGGCGCTGACCTTGTCGGGTGCTCCGTTCAAGGGCCCGATCGGCGCAGCCCGCGTCGGCTTCGTCAATGACGAATATGTGCTCAATCCGACGCTCGACGAGATGGTCGACACCCAGCTCGACCTCGTCGTCGCCGGCACCGCCGACGCCGTGCTGATGGTGGAATCGGAGGCCAAGGAGCTGAACGAAGACATCATGCTCGGCGCAGTGATGTTCGGCCACCGTCACTTCCAGCCGGTCATCAACGCCATCATCGAGCTCGCCGAGAAGGCCGCGAAGGAGCCGCGCGAAGTCACCGTGATCGACAATGCCGCGCTCGAGAAGGAAATGCTCGGCATCATCGAGCAGGAGCTGCGCGCCGCCTACGCCATTCCGATCAAGCAGGAACGCTACGCCGCGGTCGGCAAGGTCAAGGAAAAGGTGATCGCCCATTACTTCCCGGAAGGGCAGGAGCCGAAATACGACAAGCTGCGCATCGCAGCCGTGTTCAAGGAACTGGAAGCCAAGATCGTTCGCTGGAACATCCTCGACACCGGCAAGCGCATCGACGGCCGCGACAGCAAGACCGTGCGCAACATCGTCGCCGAAGTCGGCGTGCTGCCGCGCGCCCACGGCTCGGCGCTGTTCACCCGCGGCGAGACCCAGGCGATGGTCGTGACCACGCTCGGTACCGGCGAGGACGAGCAATATATCGACGCGCTGTCGGGAACGTACAAAGAGACGTTCCTGCTGCACTACAATTTCCCGCCCTACTCGGTCGGCGAGACCGGCCGCCT
Source organism: Bradyrhizobium sp. Leaf396 (assembly GCF_001424605.1). Taxonomy (NCBI): domain Bacteria; kingdom Pseudomonadati; phylum Pseudomonadota; class Alphaproteobacteria; order Hyphomicrobiales; family Nitrobacteraceae; genus Bradyrhizobium; species Bradyrhizobium sp. Leaf396. The sequence goes on along the minus strand of NZ_LMQJ01000002.1, from coordinate 47,437 downwards.
CGGCGGCACCAAGCGCCGCGAGATCGGCCACGGCAAGCTGGCCTGGCGCGCGATCCATCCGGTGCTGCCGCCGCACCATGAATTCCCCTACACGGTGCGCGTGGTCTCGGAGATCACCGAGTCGAACGGCTCCTCGTCGATGGCCTCGGTCTGCGGCGCCTCGCTGGCACTGATGGATGCGGGCGTGCCGTTGAAGCGGCCGACGGCGGGCATCGCGATGGGCCTGATCCTCGAAGACAAGCGCTTTGCGGTTCTCTCGGACATCCTCGGTGACGAGGACCATCTCGGCGACATGGACTTCAAGGTCGCCGGCACGGAAGCGGGCATCACCTCGCTCCAGATGGACATCAAGATCGAGGGCATCACCGAAGAGATCATGCGCGTCGCCCTTGGCCAGGCCAAGGAAGGCCGCATCCACATCCTCGGGGAGATGGCCAAGGCCCTCACCAATGCTCGCGCCGAGCTCGGCGAGTACGCGCCGCGCATCGAGACCTTCAAGATCCCGACCGACAAGATCCGCGAAGTGATCGGCACCGGCGGCAAGGTGATCCGCGAAATCGTCGAGAAGACCGGAGCCAAGGTCAACATCGAGGACGACGGCACCGTGAAGGTCGCCTCCAGCGACGGCGAAGCCATGAAGGCCGCGATCAAGTGGATCAAGTCGATCGCGTCCGAGCCGGAAGTCGGCCAGATCTATGACGGCACGGTCGTCAAGGTCATGGAGTTCGGCGCGTTCGTGAACTTCTTCGGCTCGAAGGACGGCCTCGTCCACATCAGCCAGCTCGCGGCGAACCGCGTGCAGAAGACCTCCGACGTCGTCAAGGAAGGCGACAAGGTCAAGGTCAAGCTGCTCGGCTTCGACGACCGCGGCAAGACCCGCCTTTCGATGAAGGTGGTCGATCAGACCACGGGCGAAGACCTCGAGGCCAAGGAGAAGGCCGCCGAGGGCGAGAAGGCCCCGCGCGAAGCAGCGGGCGAGTAGCTCTCGCACCACAGCCAGAAACACCGAAGGGCGGCCGAAAGGCCGCCCTTTTTCTTGGCCGTTTGCGTCCTGCATCGTCGAACGCCATGCGCGATTCCGCCGCACCGTCACGGCGACCCCGATCGAAACCCATAGTGGCTGCAGCCACGTACTTGTTTGTACCGCCATAGCTTCAACCAGCGGATCGTCCAGACAGGAGAACCAAATGTCATCCATATCCCGGCGCCGTCTCATGTTCGCAGCAAGCGGCCTCGTTGCGGCTGCCGCTGCCCCGCGCTTGGTGTTTGCGCAGGCGGCCATGGCGCCAGCAGGCCCGTTCAAGCTCGGTCCGCTGTCCTATCCGGCGAATGCCCTGGAACCGCACATCGATGCCAAGACGATGGAGATCCATCACGACCGCCATCATCAGGCGTTCATCACCAACCTGAACAATTTCGCCAAGGACAATCCGCAGATCGCGGAGAAGCCGGTCGGCGAGGTGCTCGGAAACCTTGGCGCGGTGCCGGACGCGATCCGCACCGCGGTCCGCAACAACATGGGAGGTCATGCCAATCACACCATGTTCTGGCAGATCATGGGACCGAACGGCGGCAAGCCGGACGGTGCCCTGCTCGCCGCCATCGACAGCGACCTTGGCGGAATGGAGAAATTGCAGACGGATTTCAACGCTGCCGGAGGACGCGTGTTCGGCTCGGGCTGGGTGTTCGTGACAGTCAGCAAGGAGGGCAAGCTCGCGATCGAGACGCGACCCAACCAGGACAATCCGATGATGGACGGCAAGCGGGCACTGCTCGGCAACGACGTCTGGGAGCACGCCTATTACCTGAACTACCAGAACCGCCGCGCCGATTATCTCAAGGCGTGGTGGAACACGTTGAATTGGAAGGTCGTGGGCGAGCGCTACGCCGCCGCGAAGGCCGGCACACTCGGCGTGTGAGGACGATCAGAGATCACAAAATAGAAGGGCGGCCTCATGGCCGCCCTTCATCGCTTGCATGCTGATCGAGCTCACGCCGCGAGATCGTAGCGGTCGAGGTTCATCACCTTGGTCCAGGCCTTGGCGAAGTCCTTGACGAACTTCTCCTTGGAGTCGGAGGCCGCGTAGACTTCGGCGAAGGCGCGGAGCTGGGAGTGGGCGCCGAAGATCAGGTCGACGCGCGTGCCGGTCCACTTCACCGCGTTGGTCTTGCGGTCGCGTCCCTCATAGCTGCCGTCCGCCGCGGGCGTCCACTGCGTGCTCATGTCGAGAAGGTTGACGAAGAAGTCGTTGCTGAGCGTTCCCACCTTGCTGGTGAGCACGCCGTGCTTCGAACCGTTCGCGTTGGCGCCGAGCACACGCAGGCCGCCGACCAGCACCGTCATCTCAGGACCGGTCAGTCTCAGCAGCTGGGCACGATCGACGAGAGCTTCCTCCTGCTGCATGAACTGATGCCGTTTGCCGATGTAGTTGCGGAAACCATCGGCCCGCGGCTCCAGCGGCGCAAAGGAGGCCGCATCCGTCTGCTCCTGCGAGGCATCCATGCGGCCCGGCGTGAAGCCGACCTTCACGTCGACGCCGGCGTCCTTGGCAGCCTTCTCGACTGCGGCGGTGCCGCCGAGCACGATCAGGTCCGCCAGCGAGACCTTCTTCGCGCCGGATGACGCGTTGAAGTCCTTCTGGATCGCTTCGAGCTTGCCGAGCACCTTGGAGAGCTGGGCCGGCTCGTTCACCTCCCAGTCCTTCTGCGGGGCAAGGCGGATGCGCGCACCATTGGCGCCGCCGCGCTTGTCCGAGCCGCGGAACGTCGAAGCCGACGCCCAGGCGGTCGAGACCAGCTCCGGCACCGTGAGGCCCGAGGCCAGGATCTTCGACTTGAGAGCAGCGATGTCCTGCTCGCCGACCAGCTCATGATCCACTGCGGGAATCGGATCCTGCCAGATCAACGTCTCTTTCGGCACGAGCGGTCCCAGATAGCGATGGATCGGGCCCATGTCGCGGTGGGTGAGCTTGAACCAGGCGCGGGCGAAAGCGTCCGCGAACTGATCCGGGTGCTCCAGGAAACGCCGCGAGATTTTCTCATAGGCGGGATCGAAGCGCAGGGAGAGGTCGGTCGTGAGCATGGTCGGGACATGCTTCTTCGACGGGTCGAACGCATCCGGGATGGACGGCTCGGCGTTCTTCGCCCTCCACTGCTGTGCGCCGGCCGGGCTCTTCGTCAGCTCCCATTCGTACTTGAACAGGTTCTCGAAGAAGTGATTGCTCCACTTGGTCGGCGTCTGCGACCAGGTCACCTCGAGGCCGCTGGTGATGGAATCGCCACCCAGTCCCGACGCGTGCTTGCTCTTCCAGCCGAGGCCCTGATCCTCGAGCGCACCGGCTTCCGGCTCCGGACCGACCAGCGACGGATCGCCCGCGCCGTGGGTCTTGCCGAAGGTGTGGCCGCCCGCGATCAGCGCGACGGTTTCCTCATCGTTCATCGCCATGCGGAAGAAGGTCTCGCGGATGTCCTTCGCCGCGGCGACGGGATCCGGCTTGCCGTTCGGGCCTTCCGGATTGACATAGATGAGGCCCATCTGCACGGCGCCGAGCGGCTCGGAGAGCTGGCGTTCGCCGCTGTAGCGTTCATCGCCCAGCCAGGTGCCTTCGGGTCCCCAATAGAGCTCTTCCGGCTCCCAGACGTCGACGCGGCCGCCGGCGAAACCAAAGGTCTTGAAGCCCATCGATTCCAGCGCGACGTTGCCGGCGAGCACCATCAGGTCGGCCCAGGAGATCTTTCGGCCATATTTCTGCTTGATCGGCCACAGCAGACGGCGCGCCTTGTCGAGGTTGGCGTTGTCGGGCCAGCTGTTGAGGGGTGCGAAACGCTGCTGACCCGCACCGGCGCCACCGCGACCGTCGGTCGTGCGGTACGTGCCCGCGCTGTGCCAGGCCATGCGGATCATGAGGCCACCGTAATGACCGAAATCGGCGGGCCACCATTCCTGCGAATTCGTCATCAACGCGGTCAGGTCCTTGATGACCGCGTTGAGGTCGAGCGACTTGAATTCCTTGGCATAGTTGAAATCCTCGTCCATCGGATCGGATTTCTCGGAATTCTTGTGCAGCACCTCGATATCGAGCTGCGTCGGCCACCAATCGCGGTTTGAGCGCGTGCGTTTTCCGCCCGAAAACGGGCACTTCGAAGTGTCGTCCATGAATACCTCCTCTGGTGGGCGTCGAACTCGCGCCTTTGACCAGGTAGAACCACTCTAAGCGCGAGGTTCGATCAGGTAAAGTTGACTTTGGTGATCGCTGCGATAGGATTTTCTGATGCTCAACGTGACGCTACGCCAGCTCCGGTACTTCGATGCGCTGGCCCGTCATGGTCACTTCGGCCGCGCGGCCGAGGCCTGCTCGATCTCACAGCCGGCCCTGTCGATGCAGATCAAGGAGCTGGAGGAGACCCTTGGCGGCCTGCTGCTGGAGCGCAGCGCGCGCCAGGTGGCGCTGACCCGGTTCGGCGAGGAGCTCGCCCAGCGCGTCCGCGACATTCTGCGCTCGGTCGACGAGCTCGGCGATTTCGCCCGCGCCTCGCAGGACCGCTTCGCCGGCCGCCTGCGCATCGGCATGATCCCGACCATCGCGCCCTATCTGCTGCCGACCATCACCAAGAATCTCACGCGCATGCACCCGGAGCTCGACATCCGCGTGCGCGAGACGATGACCCCGCGGCTGATCCAGGAGCTGGTCGAGGGCCGCCTCGACACCGCCATCGTGGCGCTGCCGGTGTCGGAGCCCTCGCTCACCGAGGTCGCCCTGTTCGAGGAGAAATTCCTGCTGGTGCGGCCAAGCGCGGATGAAGGCACACCGGCGCCGTCACGCGAGATGATGCGCGAGATGCGGCTTCTGCTGCTCGAGGAGGGGCACTGCTTCCGCGACCAGGCGCTCTCCTTCTGCAACATGCAGTCGGCGCCGCCGCGCGAGATGCTGGATGCGAACTCGCTGTCCACGCTGGTGCAGATGGTCAGCGCCGGGATCGGCGTCACGTTGATCCCGGAGATGGCGGTGCCGGTCGAGACGCGATCGGCCTCGGTCTCGCTGGCGCGCTTCCGCGACCCAGAACCCTCGCGCACCATCGGCATGGTCTGGCGCAAGACCAGTCCGCTGGCGCGGCAGCTGCTGCAGATCTCCGAGGTGGTGTGCCTGTCGGCCGGCAAGGTGCGGGCTGGTCACAGCGTGCGCAGCTCGCGAAGTTAACAGATCAAGGGAAACGCCTCATGATCAAGCTATACTGGTCGCCCCGTTCGCGCTCGTTCACGACGCTCTGGCTGATGGAGGAGAGCGGCCTGCCTTACGAGCGCGTGCTGACCGACATTTCGACGGGAGCGCAGAAGGCGCCGGACTTTCTCAAGATCAATCCGATGGGGAAGGTGCCGGCGCTGACCGACGGCGATGCCGCGCTCGGGGAAGCCGCGGCGATCTGCGCCTACATCGCCGACCGCTATCCCGAAACCAAGCTGGCGCCTGCCGTGACCGATCCGCGCCGCGCGCGCTATCTGCAATGGCTGTTCTTCTCACCGGGCTGCATCGAGCCCGCGATCATCCAGATCTTCACCAAGATCGAGATCCCGACCTCGACCGCGGCGTGGGGCAGCGCGACGCAGGTGTTCGACGTGCTGGAAGCCGCGCTCGAGAAGGGACCGTGGATTCTCGGCGACGAATTCTCCGCAGCCGACATCGCAATCGGCTCGGGCCTGAATTTTGCGGTGCGCCTGTTCAAGATGGTGCAGTCGCGGCCGGCCTTCGACGCTTATCTCGCGCGCTGCATGGCGCGGCCGGCGTTCCAGCGCGCGGAGAAGATCGCGGCCGGTTGAGACGACGCGCTCAAAGCTTGATCTTGAGAACTGCAAGCCCGGACTGCTGGAGCAGCCCGGAAGATGTGGCCGCAACGCCGTAGCGGATGCCGAGATCAAGGCCCTTGCCGTCGGCGGCGGCCAGGCCCAGCGCTGTCGAGTAGATCCAGGGCGACAACGCAAGACCGTTGGTGACGAACGCTTCGCCACCGCCGGCAAAGGCCGACTTGATCTGAAGTCCCTGATTCAGCGTGTTGTAACCGATGCCGACATCGCCTGTGAGATACACCTGCTTCGCGATCCTGTAGGCGCTCTTCAGTCCTGCCGTCAGCGTCAGCTCACGATAGATCTGCGAATCCACGTTGAGGCTGAAGCCGCCCGCGCCGCCCTCCTGATAGGCCGGCGAGCGAAGCTGCCCATAATCCAGCCGCAGCGACGGCGCGACCGTCAGGTCCGGCTTGATCGGCATCAGCTTGCGGACGCCAACGCCCGCATGACCGCCATACGATCGATAGCCGGCGCCGGCCTTGCCGTTGATGAAGGTGAGCGAGCGGCTCTCGCCATTGTCGTTCAACGCGCCATCGAGCTGGCCATCGACCTGAACGCCCTGACCGAGAGCATAGGCGCCGTAAAGCCCCGCCTGATAGGAATCGACGGCCAGCCTGTTCGGAACGGCATCCTCGCTTCCGGCGATGCTTTGATGCGAGTAGGCGAACACGCCGCCGAGCCTCGCGCGCGTGGAGATCATCGCGTCTGCACCGACGGCGATGCCGCCGCCGGAGGCGTGATAGCCGGGGACGCCATCGACACTGCCCTGCCGGAGGGTACCGCCGAGCGGCTTCATCCAGAAGTTCCGCTCGCGTGTCGCGGCCCCATTCAGCCCGAACACCTCATCCAATCGCCCCGTCATCGCCTGTTGGAAGGCGCGCTGCGTGGCATAGGTCGCCTGCGATGCAGCTCCCGTCAGAACAGGCAGGGTCTGGTTGATCGAGTTGACGAGACCGGAACCACCGAGATTGTCGAGCGCGGTGAAACCGGTCGCCATGCTGCCGGTCCAGCCGAGCGGCGTCGCAGACAGGCGATACAGCATGTCGGCTGCGCCCAAGCCGACGCGGCTGTTCTGGGCCTGGAGCGTTTCGGCGTAGGGCCGCACCAGTGAGAGATAGGCGACGCCGCCGGTCGGATTGCCCGATAGATCGTAGGTGCTGACGAGCATCTGCGCGCCCGATGCATTGCCGCTGGCCGCGCCATAGAGACTTGCGAGCGTGCCGCGCGAGAGCGTGTTGAAGAGAACGCTGCCCTCGGGCGTCACCGAGCCCAGCAGGGTGAAATTGGCGGCGCTGCTCCCAGTCGGCGCGATGCCTGCCCCCCAGAAATATCCGTTCTTGTAATCGGTGATGACGAAACGCCCGGGAGCCGACGTACCGAACAAGGAGTTGCTGGAAATCCGCCAGGGCGTTCCGGCCGTCCACTCCCATTGCGGCACGGAGTTGGCGGGAACGGGCTGCGAAGCGGGCGGGGTGAAGGTCGCGGGATCGTAAGGAAGCATGTATGCCCAATGCGTCACGAGCACGCTGTCGCCCGTGATCATCTGCATCTCCATCGAGGTCACGCCGCCAACCGTCCGCATGTGGCCGAGGCCCACGGTCACTGTGCCGCCGGAAGTCGGCGTGAACAGCATCGTGATCTGGCCCGCGGTGTTTACGAATCCTTGGATCGTGGACGTGTCGGTCAGAAGCGCGGGCCCGATCTTGAGCTGTGCCACGCTCGTGCCGGTGAAGGAGCCGTTGGTCGCGCTCGCGAGCGACCAAAGGGTCTGGTCGCCGATCGGGATGGGATTGGAAAAACCGGTTCTCGGTGCAGCATAGGCGAGCAGTTGCGCAGTCGGAACATACCAGTTCGTGTTGGAAAGGGTCGAATCCCACACCGTCGACTGGGCAAGGGCACGAGAGCCGCCACAGAGCAGCATCGCGCCGGCAACGAACGCCAGCGCGCTCGCGCGGCACATCGCATGCACCATCGGAACGATCACTCCTCCCCAACCGCAGAGGGTACGACCCCGCTGCGCCATCTGGGAGCAGGATGCATGATTCTATCGCCGAGTCAGCCCCATGATCGTGGGACGGGAGAAAACGACGCGGCGTTTGACCATTGCCAGCGCGTGGTGGGGATGGTTCGAAGGGGTGCGCCTTTCGGCGCTGTTCGCGCTACTCCGACGCCTTCAAATCGTCCGGCCTCGGCATCAGGACGATGTTGTAGCCGGAATCCACGTAATGGATCTCGCCGGTGACGCCGCCGGAAAGGTCCGACAGCAGATACAGCGCCGAGCCGCCGAGGTCGTCGAGCGTAACGCCACGGCGGAGCGGCGAATGCTTCTGCATGAAGGCGAACATCGCACGCGCCTCGCCGATACCGGAGCCCGCGAGCGTCCGGATCGGGCCTGCGGAGATCGCGTTGACGCGGATGCCGCGCGGTCCGAAATCGGCAGCGAGGTAGCGCACCGAGGCTTCCAGCGCCGCCTTGGCCACGCCCATCACGTTGTAATTCGGCATCGCGCGCTCCGACGCGCCGAAGGTCAGCGTGATCATGCTGCCGCCTTCCGTCATCAGCTCGGCGGCGCGTTTTGCCACCTCCGTGAAAGAGAAGCAGGAGATCACCATCGTGCGCGAAAAATTCTCGCGGCTGGTGTCCGCGTAGCGGCCTTTGAGCTCGTTCTTGTCGGCAAAGCCGATCGCATGGATGACGAAGTCGAGGCGCCCCCATTTCTCGCGAAGCGCAGCGAAGGTGGCATCCACACTGGCGATGTCCTCGACGTCGCAAGGCAGAACCAGATCGACGCCGAGCTGCTCGGCCAGCGGCTTGACGCGCTTGCCGAGAGCCTCGCCCTGAAAGGTGAAGGCCAGCTCGGCGCCATGGGCATGCAACGTCCTCGCCATGCCCCAGGCGATCGAGTGATCATTGGCGATGCCCATGATCAGACCGCGCTTGCCTTTCATCAATCCGTCCATGTCGCGATTACTCTCCGCTGTCCGTCATGCCCGGGCTCGTCCCGGGCATCCACGTTCTTCCGGCACCAATAGCAAAGACGTGGATGGCCGGACATCATTCGCGAAGACGCGCTTCGCGCTTTTGCCCGGCCATGACGAAAAACTACCGGCGCGTCCGCAAGGACGTCACACGTCCAGCCGGCTGAACACCAGCGTGGCGTTGGTGCCGCCGAAGCCGAAGGAGTTCGACAGCACGGTGCCGATCTTGACGTTGTCGATGCGCTTGCGCACGATCGGCATGTCGGCGAACACGGGATCGAGCTCCTGGATGTGCGCGCTCTCGCAGATGAAACCGTTGTTCATCATCAGCAGGGAATAAATCGCTTCCTGCACGCCGGTGGCGCCCAGCGAGTGGCCGGTCAGGGCCTTGGTCGCCGAGATTGGCGGGCACTTCTCGCCGACGCCGAACACCTTCCGGATCGCCTCGATCTCCGGCGGATCGCCGGCCGGCGTCGAGGTCGCATGCGGATTGATGTAGTCGACCTTGGTCTTCACCGTCGACATCGCCATGCGCATGCAGCGCTCGGCGCCTTCGCCCGACGGCGCCACCATGTCGTGGCCGTCCGAGGTCGCGCCATAGCCGACGATCTCGCCGTAAATGCGCGCGCCGCGCGCCTTGGCATGTTCGAGCTCTTCCAGCACCAGGACGCCGGCGCCGCCGGCGATGACGAAGCCGTCGCGGTTGACGTCGTAGGGACGCGAGGCCGTGGCCGGCGTGTCGTTGTACCTCGAGGACATCGCACCCATGGCGTCGAACAGCACCGAGAGCGTCCAGTCCAGTTCCTCGCAGCCGCCGGCGAAGATGACGTCCTGCTTGCCGATCTGGATCGTCTCATAGGCGTTGCCGACGCAATGGTTCGACGTCGCGCAGGCCGAGGAAATCGAATAGTTCACGCCCTTGATCTTGAACCAGGTCGCGAGCGTCGCGGAGGCCGTGGAGGACATCGCCTTCGGCACCGCAAACGGGCCGACGCGCTTCGGACCCTTGGAGCGGGTGATGTCGGCAGCCTCGACGATGGTGCGCGCCGAGGGACCGCCGGAGCCCATGATGATGCCGGTGCGGATGTTGGAGACTTCGTCAGGCGAGAGGCCGGAGTCTTGGATCGCCTGCTCCATCGCGATGTGATTCCACGCCGCACCCTGGCCGAGGAAACGCATTGCACGGCGATCGACAACCGTCGAAGGATCGAGCGTCGGCTCACCTTGCACCTGCGAACGGAAGCCGAGCTCGGCATATTTTTCAGCCCGCGAAATGCCAGACTTCGCCTCGTGAAGGCTCGCAAGCACTTCCTGGGTGTTGTTTCCGATGGACGAGACGATGCCCATTCCGGTGACCACAACCCGCCTCATGACAGCCTCGCCCTGCTCGTTGTCTTCTTGCTCGTTGTCTCGTGGTGATGCGCTCAGCCCAGGCTCGTGCCCTGCTTGAACAGGCCGACCTTCAGGTCCTTGGCGCGATAAATAATCTGGCCGTCGACCGAAAGCCACCCGTCGGCGATACCGAGCACGAGCTTTGAACGCATCACGCGTTTGATATCGACGTTGTACACAACCTTGCGAGCCTCGGTCAGCACCTGTCCCCCGAACTTCAGCTCGCTCAGGCCGAGCGCCCGGCCCCGGCCTTCGCCGCCGACCCAGCCGAGATAGAAGCCGACCATTTGCCACAATGCGTCGAGGCCGAGGCAGCCGGGCATCACCGGGTCGTTCTTGAAATGGCAGGCAAAGAACCAAAGGTCGGGCTTTACGTCGAGCTCGGCGCGCACGAGGCCCTTGCCGAACTCGCCGCCATCGTCGGTGATTTCCGTGATGCGGTCGAACATCAGCATCGGCGGCAGCGGCAGCTGGGCATTGCCCGGGCCAAACATCTCGCCGCGGGCACAGGCCAGCAGATCTTCGTATTCATAACCGTTGCGCCTGTTCAGCATTCACGAGCCTCTGTTCAAATGCCGATTGAGCGGCGTTTCCTGGCGAAATGGGCCCCGTTCGATCGAAGAGCAACGCTAACTGCCACCGTCAGGCGCAACTCCCGCAAGCCCCGGATGACCCCAGCCTTCATACTCGGCTGCGTCAGAGTCGGGTAAGCGGAACCGCGGGCTCTCTAACACAGGCCATTTCGGGTAGCAAAGCGCGTCCATGAAGGTAAAATGACGCGATCCCCACGCGGTTCCAGACCTGATTAGAACCTCTCTAGTTGCGAGATACTTGCATCTGCATCTTTCTGTTCTTATGTTACAGAGAGATATTGTTCACGCGTGCCCGAAATCTGGAAATGAACGAGAATACCGCGTCCCATCACGACGACGACGTCCATGCCGCGGCCCTCTTGTCCGGCCGCCAGCCGGCGCTGACCGGCTGCCCCTGGCACGACGTCAACGAAATGCTCCAGTCCGCTGGGCTCCGCCCGACGCGCCAGAGGATGGCGCTGGGCTGGCTGCTGTTCGGCAAGGGGGCGCGGCACCTCACGGCTGAAATGCTTTACGAGGAAGCGACGCTGGCCAAGGTTCCGGTATCGCTGGCGACCGTCTACAACACGCTGAACCAGCTCACCGATGCCGGCTTGCTCCGCCAGGTCAGTGTCGACGGCACCAAGACCTATTTCGACACCAACGTCACCACCCACCACCACTACTACCTTGAGAACAGCCACGAGCTGGTCGACATCGAGGATCCGCACCTGGTGCTATCCAAGATGCCTGAGGTACCCGAGGGTTACGAGATCTCTCGGATCGACATGGTGGTGCGACTGCGCAAGAAGCGCTGAGATCCATTTAAGATCGAACTGGGATCGTCATGGCCGGGCTCGTCCCGGCCATCATCTTTTGGACCGTCATCCCGGAGCGGTGTGCAGCGCCGAGCTAGGGTGCGCACTCCCGCACCCGAATCTCGATGTCCCTGATTCGATGCTTCGCATCGCTCTGGGTGACCCTTCGGGTCAATTCACCTGCTCGTCCGAATAGACGCCCCAGAGGCGCTCCTGCTGAATCCAGCCGTCAAAGCCGTTTCCGATAACGCGGCACCAGTTTGCAGCGCACTTCTTCACCTGCGTGACGACGCCGGCCTGGAGCTTTGCTGCCACCGCGCTGTCGGGATCGGGCCGGTCATAGATCGGGGCGAACTCGTCCTTGTGCTTCATGGTGACGACCGCGGTGCGGCGGCCGGACAATAGCGAGTGATAGACCCAGCCCTCGGCCCCCTCGGAATCGCGCACCCGGCGCCAGTTCTCGAACTCGGCGGTAATTTCGACCGGCAGGCCGGCGCGGGTGTAGACCCAGGCGACGTCATTGTCCTTGGTTGGGCCGGCGCGGACGTTCACGTGGTCCGATTTGAGGCTGACATAGCGCGGCACCGGCAAGCCGCTGGCAGTCTGCGGGGTATCCTTCGCCGAATGCGAGGGGCTGACCGAGGCGCTCAACCAGGTGCAAACAAGCGCCATCACCGAACAGAACCGCCCCAACGCCATCAACCCGTCTCCTGTCGAAGACCCGGACGAACCGGATCCTCACCCAATTCCAAAACGCTGCTGCGTCCGCCCCTCCCGTCCCATGCGGGTGTTCCCGAAGCCTTGACCCGTGGTTCTTGTCTTGGCCCGGCCTTCTGCTAGAGAGGACGGGCATTTGAACAACCAGTTTGCCCCGATTTTCCGGCCGGAAATGTCGGGAGAGCTTGGAGGAAACGCCGGGGACGGACACGGCAAGGGCAGTGTCGAACAACCGGGTTAATGAGGCCTCAACGACCGGCCTTTGGCGACAGAGGCGGCCTGCGACGCCTCATGAGAGCAGGACATGTCGGTGAAGAAAAAGCCCCTCGTCGTGGTGACGCGCAAGCTGCCGGATTCGATCGAGACGCGCATGCGCGAATTGTTCGACGCGCGGATCAATCTCGAGGACACGCCGATGTCGGCCGAGCAGATCGCGGAAGCGGCGCGAACCGCCGACGTGCTGGTTCCGACGGTAACCGATCACATCAGCGCCGAGGTCGTGAACCAGCCCGACTGCAAGCTGCGGCTGATCGCCAATTTCGGCAACGGCGTCGACAATATCGACGTCGCAGCCGCCCATGCCCGCGGCATCACCGTCACCAACACGCCGAAGGTTCTGACCGAAGACACCGCCGACATGACCATGGCGCTGATCCTCGCGGTGCCCAGGCGGATGATCGAGGGTGCCTCGATCCTGACCGAAGGAAAACCCTGGGCGGGCTGGTCGCCGACCTGGATGCTCGGCCACCGCATCGGCGGCAAGCGCCTCGGCATCATCGGCATGGGGCGCATCGGCCAGGCCGTCGCGCGTCGCGCCCGCGCCTTCGGCCTGCAGATCCACTATCACAATCGCCGCCCAGTGGCGCCCGTCATCGCCGAAGAGCTGGGTGCGACCTACTGGGAAAGTCTCGACCAGATGCTGGCGCGGATGGACATCATCTCGGTGAACTGTCCGCACACGCCCGCAACCTATCACCTGCTGTCGGCACGGCGGCTGAAGCTGATCCGCAAAGATGCCTACATCGTCAACACCGCGCGTGGCGAGGTGACGGACGAGGATACGCTGATCAAGCTGATCGAGGGCGGCGAGATTGCCGGCGCAGGCCTCGACGTCTACGAGCACGAGCCCGCGGTCAACCCGAAGCTGGTACGGCTCGCCAAGGCCGGCAAGGTGACGCTGTTGCCGCATATGGGTTCCGCCACGATCGAAGGCCGCGTCGAGATGGGCGAGAAGGTGATCATCAACATCCGCACCTTCCTCGACGCTCACAAGCCGCCGGATCGCGTGCTGCCGAGCATGCTCTGAGTTCTACTGCCCGCGCTTGTCGCGCTTGCGCCAATCGGCGACGAAATCGATGAAAGCGCGCAGCGCAGGCGGCGTTTGGCGCCGGCTCGGATAATAGAGGAAGGAGCCGGGAAACGGCTCGCACCAATCTTCCATGAGGCTGACGAGCGCGCCGGACTTCAGCGCTTCGTCGGCATAGCCGTCGAGCGTCGCCCAGATGCCGACACCGTCGCGCGCGGCGCGCATCGCAAGGCTCATATTGGTCGAGATCGCGAGGTGCTCGCCATAGCGCACACCGGCGTCAAAGCCGGCGCTGACGATATCGACGAAGCCGCTCTCGGAGACGATGTCGAGATCGACCTGTGGATGCGCGGTGAGAAACGGGCCGACCATCGGCGCCAGCACCAGATCGACCGCCGGCGGCGGTGCGTTGATGCGCAGGCGGCCCGCAGCGACCTCGCGCAGGCCCCGCACCTGGTCCAGCGCATCGCCCACGTCACGCAGCGCTGGCGCCACGCGCGACAGCAGCAATTCCCCGCCTCGGTCAGCGCGACGCTGCGGGTGGTGGCCGAGCAGATGGCCCATCTCGACAGCGAGAAGCCGGCCACCAGGTAGCGGCTCCGATCAGGTGCGATGGGCGCTGAGATCGCTGATCACGGGCCCGTCGCCATTGAGGGGATTGGCGGGATCGCGGGCGTAGCGCAGAGTCTCGAAGCGCATTGCGCGCGCATCGATCATGAGGAGGCGGCCGACGAGGCCGTCGCCGAAGCCGACGATCTCGCGGATCGCCTCCAGCGCCATCATCGAACCGAGCACGCCGGCGAGCGCGCCCATGACCCCGGCCTCCGCACAGGCCGGCACCGTGCCGGGCGGCGGCGGTTCCGGAAACAGGCAGCGATAGGTCGGGTTGAACTCGCCCTGCTCGTTCGTCTCATGGGCACGGATGGTGGTGAGCGAGCCGTCGAAGGTGCCGAGCGCCGCCGTGATCAGCGGCCGCTTCGCGAAGAAGCAGGCGTCGGAGACGAGATATCGCGTCGAGAAATTGTCGGAGCCGTCGAGCACGAGGTCGTAGTCGCCGATCAGGCCGAGTGCATTGTCAGCGTTGAGCCAGGTGGCATGACCGACGAAGCGGACATGCGGATTGAGGGCCGATATCCGCTCGGCGGCGCTCTCGACCTTGTGCCGGCCGATATCGGGCGTGGTGTGGACCACCTGGCGCTGAAGGTTGGACAGCGACACCACGTCGTCATCGACGACGCCGAGCGTGCCGATACCGGCGGCGGCCAGATACATCAGCGCGGGCGCGCCGAGCCCGCCGGCACCGATCACCAGCACCGCGGCCCGCTTCAACGCGGCCTGCCCGGGACCGCCGACATCGCGCAGGACGATATGGCGGGCATAGCGTTCGAGTTCGTCCGGGCTGAGCATCGTCGCACGTCTCTCCTACCGAGCCATCGCGCCCGCTCCTCAGGATGACGGCCTGAGTTCGCGGCTCGACCTCGGACCTGAACCACCCCAACATTGTTCGCGACCAACGAGATGTGCTTCAATGGCACTGCGTTCAATGGGCTGGTTGGATTTGTCATGAGATCGATGCTTGCGGCAACCTTGATGTTTGCGGCCGCCACCGGCGCACACGCCCAGACGACGGCGCCACAAGTGCCCGGCACCAAGCCGAAGACGGTCCAGACCGTGCCGATCCAGCCTCCCGCAACGCAGACGCCCTCGGGGACCGCCGATGCCATGTCAAAAGCAGAGCGACTGGCGCTCCAATCCGATCTCGCCTGGGCCGGCCGATACAACGGCGCGATTACCGGAGACGTCAGCGAACGCATGGTCAACGCCATCAAGGAGTACCAGAAGGCCAAGGGCGGCAAGCCGACCGGCGCGCTCAATCCGCAGGAGCGCGCTGCGCTCGCCGAAGCGGCCCGCAAGAAGCAGGAGAGCGTCGGCTGGAAGATCGTGACGGAGCCGACCAGCGGCGCGCGGCTCGGCATTCCCACCAAGCTGGTGCCGCAGCAGGCAAGCGACGCCAACGGCTCGAAATGGACCTCGCCGACCGGAACCGTGCAGGTGCTGCTCAGCCGCCGCAAGGAGGTGAACCCGACCTCGGCGAAGCTCGCCGATCTGGAGAAGGAGCCGTCCGGACGCAAGATCGACTACACCGTGGTGAAGCCTGACTTCTTCGTGCTCTCGGGATTGCAGGGCCTGAAGAAATTCTACGTGCGCGGCACCTTCAAGGGCGACGAGGTCCGCACCATGACGATCCTCTACGACCAGGCGACCGAGAACGTCGTCGAGCCGGTGGTGATCGCGATGTCGAGCGCGTTCAATGCGTTCCCGTCGGGACCGCTGGCCGGACCGCCGCCGCGCAAGACGGTGGAATACGGGACCGGCGTCGTCGTCAGCGACGACGGTGCGATCGTCACCGATCGCCTCGTCGCCGATGGCTGCCTTGCGATCACGATCGCAGGTCATGGCCGCGCCGACCGACTCGCTGAAGACAAGCAACACGATCTCGCGCTGCTGCACATCTACGGCGCCCGCGGACTGAAGCCGCTCAGCCTCGCTGGCGGTGCAGCGAAGACGAACGTCGACGTCATCGGCATCGCCGATCCGCAGAGCCAGGGCGGTGCCGCCGGCGTGTCGAGCATCAAGGCGACGCTGGCGCCAGGCCCATCGGGCGATTCCGCACTGTCTCCCCCGCCGTCGGTCGGCTTCTCCGGCAGCCCGGCCGTTGACGCCGACGGCAAGTTCGCCGGCATTGCGCTGCTGAAGCCGGCAATGGTGGCGGGTCCTGCGACCTCGGTGCCGGCCTCGCAGGCCGTGATGGTATCGGCGGATGCGGTGCGTGATTTCCTGAAGACCAGGCAGATCACGGCGAACGGCACGTCGACCGACGCCAAAGCCGCAGTCGTACGCGTGATCTGCGTGCGGAAGTAGCATGTTGCGGTGTCTCGTCTCTCTGTCCCCGACGCTAGCGGCTGCGCTGCTGAGCTTTTCGGCTTGGGCACAATCGCCGGCGCTGCCAACGCCGAAAGTGGAGGAGGTGATGGTGAAAGTGGCGCTGCTGACGCTCAACGACGCCAACCTCACCGGCAACTACAGTGTCCTCCATGCAAAGATGGCGAGACCGTTTCGCGAACGCTTTTCAGCCGCCACGCTGAAGCAGGCATTCGCGACCTTTGCCGGACATCACATCGACGCAATTGCCGGCATGCCGATCATAAGCACGGAAGCCCCGAGGATCGGCGACAACGGCGCGCTGTTGTTGCGCGGCCATTTCGAAACGGCACCGTCGCAGCTGAGCTACGCGCTGGACTACGCCGTGTCGGAGGGCGAATGGAAGTTGATCGCGATCGACGTCAAGGTCCGATCGCTGCAGACCAATGCGGGCGCAGCAGACCTGGTCGCGCGCGCCGCCGCGGACATGGCGGGCAGCGGCGCTCAGAAATGAGAGCAGTCAGGCGAGCCTGAACCTGATCCCGCTCTTCGCAAGACCGCCGGAGATGCCGATCGGCGTACCGTCGGCGCGCCAGCAGGCGGCGCCAATCATGGTGCCGTCGTCCTGGAAGGCGATTCCGTTCATGCCGCCCGCGACGGTCGAGACCGGCTGCACCTCGTGGCCAAGCGCCGCGAGCTGCACGCGCACGCTCTCCGGCACAGTCTGTTCCACCTCGAGCGCGTTGCCCTCGGTCCAGACCCTCGGAGCCTCGACGGCCTCCTGCAGGCTCATGCCGTGGTCGATCAGATTGACCAGCGCCTGCATCGCGCTCGGAAAGATGCGCTTGCCTCCGGGCAAGCCGAGCGCATAGCGCAGCTTGCCGCCATTCAGCGCCATCATCGGAGACATCGAGGTGGTGACACGCTTGCCCGGCGCCAGCGAGAGCGCGTGGCCCGGTCGCGGATCAAACAAATTCATGTAGTTGTTGGCGATGGCCCCCAGGCCCGGGATCATGATCTTGGCGCCGAACAGACTGTTGATGGTCTGCGTGGTCGCAACCACGTTCCCGAAGCTGTCCGCCGCCGTCACATGCGTGGTGTGCGCGCCTTCGAGCTGCGACACGCCCGCACCCCACGCCTGCGCCCGTGCTGGATCGATGGCGCGGCGGCGCTCCTCGGCATAGGCCTTCGAGGTCAACTTCTCCACGGGCACGCCGACATAATCCGGATCGCCGCTGGCGGCGGCGCGGTCGGCGAAGGCAATCTTCAGCACTTCGGCGAGATGGTGGATGGCCTCCGACGTCCCGAAGCCGAGCCCGCCGATGTCGTAACCCTCCAGAATGTTGAGCATCTGCGCGATATGCACGCCGGACGCGGCGGGCGGCGGCGGACCGAGGATAGTCCATCCGCGATAGTCGGCGCGGATCGGCTGCCGTTCGATCGTCTTGTAGTTCGTGAGATCGTTGCGGCGGATGAAGCCGCCGGCCCTCTCCATGTAGTCGACGAGGACATCGCCGAGAGCCCCCTCGTAGAGCGCCTTCTCGCCGTGATCGGCGATGTAGAGAAGCGTGTCCGCATATTCGGCCTGCACCACGCGCTCGCCGACCTTCAGTGGCTCGCCATCAGGCAGGAAGATCGACGCGATCGTCCTGTCCTTGCGCATCTCGTCTGCGCTCTCGCTGATGCATTCATGCAGATAGGGGGTCGTCGCATAGCCACGTGCGGCATGCTTAATCGCAGGTTGCATCACGTCGGAAAGCGACATGGTGCCGAACCGGCGCAGCGTCTCGCACCAGGCCTTCAGCGAGCCCGGCACCGCGACGGCCTTCGGTCCGTTGAGGTTCTCGTTGCCGACGGTGTCGAAAACGTCATGCGCCGAGCCGGGCTTCGAGAGGTAGGTGGTGTCGCGCACAGCCGCGGGCACGGTGCTCTGCCCGTCGATGAAGCGGTGGCTGCCATCGGCGAGCCGGATATGTGCCATGCCGCCACCGATGATGCCGACCATCATCGGCTCGACCACCGTCAACGTGAACAGGGTGGCGATCGCGGCATCGATTGCGTTGCCGCCGGCCGCCAGCATCTCGGCACCGGCACTGGAGGCCAACGGATGATTGCTGACCACCATGCCGCGGCTCGAGACCGCCGGCATCTTCTGGCAGTCAAAAGTGGTTGCCGTCCGGTCGCGCCAGTTTCCGCCCATGCTGCCTGCCCTTCTTGTTTCACGGCGGAGAGCACATCATACGCACGATTACGGGTCCAGTATTGGTACGGATTAGCTGACATTCCCAATTCTGCCACCATCGCCTTGGTTGATTCGGACATCCGCGGTCCGCTTTGGATCGGGCAGGGCACGTCCTGAGCGAGAAGAGCTCAGCATCGAGAACCGATGCACGTTCGCGTGGCGTTACCCAAGATCCCAGGCACTCCAAAGGATTGATCCACAATGCACACGATCGTACTGGCCACCCAAAAGGGCGGCAGTGGCAAGAGCACGCTCGCTATCGGCCTCGCGCTGGCGGCCAAGCAGGCCGGCTTCACTGTCCGCCTGATCGAGACCGACCCGCAGGGCACCCTCTCCAACTGGCAGCGCCGCCGCAACAATGACGACGTCGTCGTCGAGCCGATCTATCAAGCCGCCAACATCGAGCCGCGCCTGACGATGCTGGCCGACAGCGGCCTGGAGCTCGCGATCGTCGACACTGCGGCCGGCCTCAGCGCGGCAACCACCGCCGCAATCCGCCATTCCGACTTCTGCCTGATCCCGGCCCGCCCGACCGTCGCCGATATCGAGGCGACCGTCTCGACTCTCAACGTCGCTCGCGCCTGGAAGCGGCCGTACAGCTTCGTATTGAACCAGGCGCCGATCCGCGGCCAGCGCATCGACAACGCCGCCAATACCCTCGCCGAGGAAGCCGCGCTCGACCTTGCTGATGTACTCGCCCGGCCGCTGATCGCAATCCGCAACGACCACCAGGACGCGCTGGCGAAAGGTCTCGCGGTGAGCGAATTCGCACCGAACGGCAAGTCGGCCGACGAGATCCGCAGGCTCTGGCGCTGGATCGAGACGCGGCTAGAGCTCGAAGCCAAGACCCATCTGCTGATCGACCAGGTGATGTCGGCTGCCGACGGCATGTTGCATCTCGCCGCCGACCTTGCCGCGGACGAGACCACCACAATCGCGTCCTGAGCGGGGCAATCGCTCAGACGCCATCCGGGCTCTTCGCTGTCCGGTGGAAGAGCCCGGGCGACGAAGCAATCCGGTCACCAGCCCGGCCGGATTGCTTCGCTTCGCGTTAGATCGCTCCTATTCATCCGTCATTGCGAGCGCAGCGAAGCAATCCAGGCCTTCACCGCGGAAGAGCTATTGATTGCTTCGTCGCAAGGGCTCCCTGCAATGACCTGCAGGGCTCGTGGCCTCGCCGCGGCTCACGACTTCCCGGCTGCGAGCCTTCTCACTTCTGACATTTCGGGCACCAGAACGTCGACCGGCCATTCTGCGTGAACCGCTTGACCGTGCCGCCGCAGCGCGGCGTCGTGCACGTCTCGCCTTCGCGGTCATACACCTTGAATGAATGCTGGAAATAGCCGAGCTCGCCGGAGGTCTGGCGATGGTCGCGCAAGCTGGAGCCGCCGGCCTTGATCGCGTCGTTCAGCACGGTGTGGATCGCACCGACCAATCGTTTTGCGTGGTCCGTTGCCTCGCCCTTCTTGGTCGACAATGTTGCAGCAATGCGCCGCGGCGACAGATGCGAGCGATGCAGCGCCTCGCAAACATAGATGTTGCCGAGCCCGGCCACCACGCGCTGGTCGAGCAGCGCCGCCTTCAGGCTGGTGGTCTTGCCGGCGCAGGAGCGCGCCAGCATCGCGGCGTCGAATTCGTTGCCGAGCGGCTCGGGGCCGAGCCCGCGCAGCAGCGGCTCGTCTTCGAGCGCATTGCGCGCGATCACCTTCATGTAGCCGAAGCGGCGCGGATCGTTGAACACGATGTCGGCGCCGGAGGACATCCGAAACAGGACGTGATCATGCGCGGAGTCCTTTCCCCTGGGATAGTGAAACTCGCCGGGCTGCAGGCTGTTGTCCGGCTTGATGACACGGAACGAGCCCGACATGCCCAGGTGCATCAAGAGCACGTCGCCTGAGGCGAGATCGGCCATGAGATATTTTGCGCGGCGGCCGAGCCCGGTGACCACCTGCCCCTTGAGCCGCGCCACGAAGTCGGGCTGGAACGGAAAGCGCAGATCCGGCCGGCGGGCCTCCGCAGCGAGGATTTTCGCACCTTCCATGACGGGCTGAAGGCCGCGGCGGACGGTCTCGACTTCGGGCAATTCAGGCATGGTCAGGCATTCACCTTATGAGGGCGGTGTGATAGCGCCATTGCGGCGGGCGCGCTATGGTCCGCCCAGTGGAGTAGAGTAATGGATCGGCCGGGCGAAACCACGCATTTTGGCTTCAGGAACGTTCCCCTCGGGGACAAGCAGACGCTGGTGAACGACGTGTTTCACAGCGTGGCCTCGCGCTATGATCTGATGAACGACCTGATGTCCGGTGGCCTGCACCGGGTCTGGAAGGACATCATGATCACGGCACTCGACCCGCCGAGGGGCGATCGGCCGTTCGCCCTGCTCGACGTTGCCGGTGGCACCGGCGACATCGCGTTCCGCGCCGCCAGAGCGGCCGGCCCCGGCTTCCATGCCACGGTCTGCGACATCAATTCCGACATGCTCGCGGTCGGCCGCGAGCGCGCCGCCAAACAGCATCTCGACACCCGGGTCGATTTCGTCGAGGGTAATGCCGAAGCGCTCGGCTTCGCCGACCGCAGCTTCGACGCATATACGATCGCGTTCGGCATTCGCAATGTGCCGCAGATCGATCTGGCGCTGCGCGAGGCCTATCGCGTGTTGAAGCCCGGCAGCCGCTTTCTCTGCCTGGAATTCTCCACCGTCGAGATGCCCGGGCTCGACAAGCTCTATGATCTGTTCTCGTTCAAGGTGATCCCGCCGCTCGGCCGCATGGTCACCGGCGACGCCGAATCCTACCAATATCTCGTCGAGTCCATCCGCAAGTTTCCAAGGCCCGCTGCGTTCGCCGACATGATCCGCGAGGCCGGCTTTGCCCGCGTTAGCTGGCAGACGCTCTCCGGCGGCATCGTCGCACTGCATTCGGGCTGGCGTTTGTGATCTCTGCCTTCACCCACATTGCGCGCCTGATCCGCGCCGCGTTCGTGTTCGCGCGCGAGGGCGTGTTCGGCTCGGTCGATCCGAGCCTGGTGCCGCCGCCGGGACAGCTCGCGCTGAAGCTGGCGCGACTCGTCGAACGCCGCGGCACCAAGCACGGCCCGCGGATCGCGCGCGCGCTGACGCGGATGGGCCCGGCCTATCTCAAGCTCGGGCAGTTCCTGGCCACGCGCCCCGACGTGGTCGGCGTCATCATGGCGCGCGACCTCGAAAGCCTCCAGGATCGCCTGCCGCCGTTCTCGCAGGCCGAAGCGGAAGCTGCGATCACGACGTCGCTGGAGCGTCCGCTGACGGACATCTTCGCAAGCTTCGGCCCGCCGGTCGCGGCGGCCTCGATCGCCCAGGTGCACCGCGGCGAGGTGTTGCGCGACGGCGTTCGCAGGTCGGTCGCGATCAAGGTGCTCAGGCCCAACGTCGCCACGCGCTTCCGCCGCGATCTCTCGGATTTCTTCTTCGTCGCGCACAAGGCCGAAGCCTATTCCTCCGAAGCGCGGCGTCTGCGCCTGATCGAAGTCATCAACACCATGTCGCGCTCGGTCGCGATGGAGATGGACCTGCGGCTCGAGGCCGCAGCACTGTCGGAGATGGCGGAAAACACGCGTGACGACCCTGATTTCCGCGTGCCCGATGTCGACTGGGATCGCACCACCCACAACGTGCTGACGATGGAGTGGATCGACGGCATCGCGCTGAACGACCACAAGCGCCTTGCAGCGGCGCAAGTTGACCTGCCCGATCTCGGCCGCAAGGTGATCCAGAGCTTCCTGCGGCACGCGCTGCGCGACGGCTTCTTCCACGCGGACATGCATCCGGGCAATCTGTTCCTCGATGATGCCGGCCGCCTGGTCGCGGTCGATTTCGGCATCATGGGCCGGCTCGGGATGAAGGAGCGGCGCTTCCTCGCCGAAATCCTGCTCGGCTTCATCACCCGCGACTATCGCCGCGTGGCGGAGGTGCATTTCGAGGCTGGCTACGTGCCCGCGCATCATTCGGTCGAGAATTTCGCGCAAGCGATCCGCGCCATCGGCGAGCCGATTCACAATCGAACGGCGGAAGAGATCTCGATGGCACGGCTGTTGACGCTGCTGCTCGAGGTCACCGGCCTGTTCGACATGACCACGCGGCCCGAGCTGATCCTGCTGCAGAAGACCATGGTGGTGGTCGAGGGTGTGGCGCGCGGCTTCGACCCCAAGCTCGACATCTGGAAAATTGCCGACCCCGTGGTGCGCGAATGGATCGAGCGCAATCTCGGACCCATCGGCCGGGTACAGGGCGCGCTCGCCGGAACCGGGGACATTGCACGGGTCCTGATGCGCCTGCCGGAGATCGCCGAACGGTCGGTGAAGGTGCTCGAGCAGCTCGAGACCATGACCCGGGACGGCATAAGGCTGTCGCCGGAGAGCATCGCGGCGATGGGCCGCAGCGAGGGCCGCAAGAACCGCTGGCGCACCGTGGCGCTCTGGATCATCGCCGCGACCTTCATAGGCATCCTGATCGCCGTCCGGAATCTATGATTGCATTGCAATCATGTGAATGATAGCATCGCCATCATTCCGCGCTGGAGGGGCGTCATGGCAAGCCTGACCATCCGCAAGCTCGACGACGCCGTGAAAACCTATTTGCGGCTGCGCTCGGCCAAGAACCGCAGATCGGTGGAGGAGGAGGTCCGGGTCATCCTGCGGGAGCTGATCGAGGGCCGCGAGGAACCGCTGACGCCATTTGCGGTCCCGCCAGCAGCGTCCGCCGCCCCGACGCCTCTGCGCAGCGGCGCCCTCCCCGAAGCCAGCGTCACCCTGATCATCGGCGGCGGCATCGCAGGCTACAAATCGCTCGACCTGATCCGCAGGCTGAAGGAGCGCCGCATCGAGGTGCGCTGCGTGCTGACCAAGGCGGCGCAGCAATTCGTGACCCCGCTGGCGGTCAGCGCACTTTCCCACGAGCGCGTCTACACCGACCTTTTCGACCCTCAGAGCGAGTTCGACGCCGGACACATCCGCCTCGCGCGCGACTGCGACCTGATCGTGGTGGCGCCTGCGACCGCAGATCTGATGGCCAAGATGGCGAACGGCCATGCCGACGATCTCGCCAGCGCCATCCTGCTCGCGACCAACCGCAAGGTGCTGCTGGCACCGGCGATGAACCCGCTGATGTGGAGCAACGCAGCAACGCGCCGCAACGTCGCGCAGCTCCAGCGTGATGGCGCGGTCCTGATCGGGCCGAACTCGGGCGAAATGGCGGAAGCGGGTGAAGCGGGCATCGGCCGCATGTCGGAAGCGATCGAGATCGCCAATGCTGCCGAGCGGCTGCTGCGACCGCCGGTGCCGAAGCCGCTTGCCGGCAAACGCGTGCTGATCACCGCAGGCCCCACGCACGAGGCGATCGATCCCGTCCGCTACATCGCCAACCGCTCCTCAGGCAAGCAGGGCTTTGCCATTGCAGCCGCGGCGCAGGCGGCAGGCGCCGAGGTGATTCTGGTCAGCGGCCCGGTCGATCTCGACGATCCCCCCGGCGTGACGGTGAAGCACGTCGAATCGGCGCGGCAAATGCTGGAGCAGGTGCAGGCCGCGCTTCCTGCCGACGTCGCGATCTTCGCCGCCGCGGTCGCCGACTGGCGCGTCGCCAACGAGGGCGAACAGAAGCTGAAGAAGACCGCAGGCAGCATGCCGCCGCTTCAGCTGGTCGAGAACCCGGACATCCTCGCCACGATCTCGAAGCTGACCGACAGGCGCCCGCCACTGGTGATCGGATTTGCCGCCGAGACCGAACACCTCATCGACAACGCCAAAGCGAAATTCGCCCGCAAGGGCTGCGACTGGATCGTCGCCAATGACGTCTCGCCGGCGACTGGCGTGATGGGCGGCGACCGCAACACGGTCCACCTCCTCAGCCGCAAGAACGATGCGAAGAACGGCGAGATTGCGGTTGATTCCTGGCCGGTAATGACAAAGGAACAGGTCGCTATCGAGCTGGTCGCGCATATCGCAAGGAGCGTGACCGACAAATCCCGGGAGCCGGCATCTTGAGCACGACGGTCACGGTCGAACTGCAGCGCCTCGCCCACGCCGAAGGTCTGCCGCTGCCGGCCTATCAGACGGCGGAGGCTGCCGGTCTCGACCTGATGGCCGCCGTGCCGGAGAATGAGCCGATGACGCTCGCCCCCGGCCAGTATGCGCTGGTGCCGACGGGCCTTGCGATCGCATTGCCCGCCGGGCACGAGGCCCAGGTTCGGCCGCGCTCCGGCCTAGCGGCCAAGCACGGCGTTACCGTGCTGAACTCGCCGGGCACGATCGATGCGGACTACCGCGGCGAGATCAAGGTGATCCTGATCAATCACGGCGCGGCGCCCTTCGTGATCAAGCGCGGCGAGCGCATCGCCCAAATGGTGATCGCGCCGGCGATGCAGGCAGCGCTGGTTCCCGTAGCCACCTTGTCGACGACCGATCGTGGCGCCGGCGGCTTCGGCTCGACCGGCCGCTAACCCAGCACGATTCCAGCCGAATCATCCCAGAGAACGACGTGTGTTGGAACAACGCGCCCGGCATTTTTGTGGGGCCGCCTTTGCGTTCACGATCTGGACTCTTACCGGCGGAGTCGCGGTGAGGGTATTGTCCTTTGATTCGCGCGCGACGGGGGTCGCCGCGCGCAGATTCGTGCGGTCTTGGGGCAACTATGTCAGGCGTGATCGTGTCGATGCGTCGGACGCTGTTGTCGTGCACATCGTTGGCGCGCAACGGCTTGGTGGGTGGCGCTCTCGCAGCGCTGCTGCCGGCTGCGCCGGCTCAGGCCGCCGACCTCATCGACACTCTCTCCGTCATGCTGGATTTCAACCGGCAGGAAATCGCGGTGCTCGCCACCGCGCTGGCTCTGCTCGGCTTCTCGGTCATGGCCGCGATCCTCTTGATGCGCACGCGCGTGCGCACGGCAAACAGCGAGGCGCGGCTGCGTGCCCGAATCGGGGAACTGCAGCTCCAGGCCGACCGCTTCGGCGCGCTGCTGTTCGCGGAGCCGCAGATCCTGATCTCCTGGCCGGCGGGCGACAACCGTGCGCAGATTTCCGGCGACATCTCGATGGTGCTGCCGCGTGATTCCTCGCCGCAGCGCGTGCTCGCGTTCGGAACCTGGCTGCCGCCGGAGCCCGCGTTCCAGATGGACCATGCGGTCGACGCGTTGCGCGATCGTGGCGACGGGTTCCAGCTGACCTTGACCACCGCGCACGGCCATACGCTGGAGGCGATCGGCCGCGCCATCGGCGGCCAGGCCATCGTCCGGATTCGCGAGCTCTCCGGTCTCCGCCGCGACCTGGCCGAGACCAATCTGCGCTACAAGGCACTCTCCGACGAAACCGAGATGCTGCGCGGCTTTGCCGCCGCCGCACCCTGGCCGATCTGGGCCAAGGGCGAGAATGGCGCACTGACCTACGCCAACCCGGCCTATGTGCGCGCCACCGAGGCGAACAGCGTCACCGATGCCCAGGAGCGCAAGCTCGAGCTGCTCGACAGCGCCGACCGCACCGCGATGGAGCGGGGGCTGAAGGACGCCGCCAACTTCACTTCGCGGCTGCCGATCGTGATCGGCGGCGAGCGGCGCATCTTCGACGTGCGCGCCGTCAATGTCGGCCGCGGCAGCGTCGGCATCGCGATCGACGCCAGCGAGGCGGAGGCGCTGAGCTCGGCGCTGGTGCGAATGGCGGAGGCGCACCGCCGTACGCTCGACCAGCTCTCTTCCGGCGTTGCCGTGTTCGACGGCCAGCGCCGCCTCGCCTTCTACAACGATTCCTATCGGCGGCTGTGGGACCTCGACCGCACCTTCCTCGACGCCAATCCCGACGATTCCAGCGTGCTCGACCAGCTCCGCGCGGCGCGCAAATTGCCGGAGCAGCCTGACTTCCGCGCCTGGAAAGCCAAGCTGCACGAAGCCTATCGCGCAGTCGAGACCGCCAAGGACACCTGGTTCCTGCCCGACGGCCGCGCGCTTTCGGTGGTCACCACGCCGAATCCGGAAGGGGGCGTCACCTATCTCTTCGACGACGTCACCGAAAGCCTCGACCTCGCCCGCCGCTTCGACGGCCTGATCCGGGTTCAGCGCGAGACGCTGGACAGCCTCGCCGAGGGCGTTGCGGTGTTCGGCAGCAACGGCAAGGCGCAGCTGTTCAATCCGGCCTTCGTCCGGATGTGGAAGCTCTCGAGCGATGCCATGCGCGACGAGCCGCACATCCAGACAGTGGAAGGCTGGTGCCATCAGCTCTGCGATGATCCCGTCGTCTGGCGTCAGATCCGCGAGGCCGTCACCTCGATCGAGAACCGCGCCGACGTGCCGCTGAAGCTGGAGCGCAAGGACGGCAGCGTGCTCGACGGCATGATCCGGCCGCTGCCCGACGGCGCCACCATGCTGACGTTCCAGGACATCACCGACACCGAGAATGTCGAGCGGGCGCTGCGCGAGCGCAATGAGGCGCTGGAGGCTGCCGACCAGATGAAGGTGGATTTCGTCCACCACGTCTCCTACGAGCTGCGCTCGCCGCTCACCACCATCATCGGCTTTGCGCATTTCCTCAGCGATCCCTCGACCGGGCCGCTGACGCCGAAGCAGGCCGAATATCTCGACTACGTCACCAAATCGACCAACGCGCTGCTCGCGCTCACCAACAACATCCTCGATCTCGCCACCATCGACGCCGGCGCGATGAAGCTGGAACTCGGGCAGGTCGACGTCAGCAAGGCCATCGAGCTCGCCGCCGAGGGTATCCAGGACCGGCTCGCCACCGACCGTATCCGTCTCAAGGTCGAGATCGCGCCGGATGTCGGCAGCTTCACCGGCGACGAGAAGCGTGTGGTGCAGGTGCTCTATAACCTCCTTGCCAATGCCGTCGGGTTCTCTCCACAGGATTCCACGGTCGGGATCAGCGCGCGGCGCACCGAACACAGCGTGGTCTTCACCGTGACAGATTCAGGCCCTGGAATACCGGCCGACATGAAGGACAAGGTGTTCAACTGGTTCGAAAGCCGCTCGCAGGGCTCGCGTCACCGCGGCGCCGGGCTCGGCCTGTCGCTGGTGCGCTCCTTCGTCGAGCTGCACGGCGGCAAGGTGCGGGTGGATTCGACGGTCGGCCGGGGCACGGTCGTGATCTGCGACTTCCCAACCGACCAGGCGGCGCATCGCGACGCCGCCGAATGAGCAAGCCCATCACATTCTCGGTCGCGCTCCACAACGAGACGGCGACTGCGCAATTGATGGCCGATCTCGCGCTGCTGATCGGCCCCGGCGACGTCATCACTCTCACCGGCGACCTCGGTGCCGGCAAGACCGCGGCGGCGCGCAGCCTGATCCGCTATCTCGCCGGCGACGAGGAGCTGGAAGTGCCGAGCCCGACCTTTACGCTGGTTCAGGGCTACGAGCTGCCGCCCTTCCCGGTGCTGCATGCCGATCTCTACCGGGTCGAGGACGGGAGCGAGCTCGAGGAGATCGGGCTGTCGCCGCTCCCCGATGCCACGCTGCTGCTGATCGAATGGCCCGAGCGTGCGCCGTCGGCGATGCCTGAGGACCGCATCGACATCGCACTGACGCACCGGCCGGCACTGGGCTCGAATGCACGCGCCGCCGACATCACCGGCCATGGCAGGTGCGCCGCGCAAGTCGCGCGGCTGAAGGCGCTGCGGGAATTCCTCGATGCATCCGGCTATATGGATGCGACACGCAGGCGCATGGCCGGGGACGCCTCGACCCGCTCCTATGCGCGGCTGCTGCGCGAGGGCGAAACCGTCATTCTCATGAACTTTCCGCAGCGGCCCGACGGCGCGGCGCTCTACAACGGAAAATCCTACAGCGCCGCCGTGCATCTCGCCGAGAATGTCAGACCCTTCGTCGCGATCGCCGAAGGCCTGCGCGCGCAAGGCATCTCCGCGCCCGCGATCCATCATTCCGATCTCGATCATGGCTTCCTGATCACCGAGGATTTCGGCAGTGAAGGCGTCATCGAGGGCGATCCTCCGCGCCCGATCGCGGAGCGCTACGAGGCCGCGACCGATGTGCTGGCCACGCTGCATGGCAAGACGCTGCCGGCAACATTGCCGCTCGCGGATCAGACCTATGCCATTCCCGTCTTCGACACCGAAGCGCTGCTTGTCGAGATCGGGCTGATGCCGGAATGGTATCTGCCCGATCGCAACGCACCGCTGAGCGATGAGGCGCGCTCCGAGTTCTTCACGATGTGGCGCGAGTTGCTCGTGAAGCCGCTCTCGGCGCCGAAGACCTGGGTCATTCGCGACTACCACTCGCCCAACCTGATCTGGCTCGAAGATCGCACCGGCATCGAGCGGGTCGGCGTGATCGACTTCCAGGACACCGTGCTCGGACCGCAATCCTACGACGTGGTGTCGCTGCTGCAGGACGCCCGCATCGACGTGCCCGAGACCGTCGAGCTGACGCTGCTGTCGCGCTACATCAAGGCACGGCGTGCGCAGGACACGGGCTTCGATGCCGCCGGCTTCGCCGAACTTTATGCCATCATGTCGGCGCAGCGGAACACGCGCCTGCTCGGCACCTTCGCCCGGCTCAACCGCCGCGACGGCAAGCCGCATTATCTGCGTCACCAACCGCGAATCTGGACCTATCTCCAGCGCTCGCTGGCGCACCCCGCGCTCGGAACCTTGCGCGCCTGGTATCTCGCCAACGTCCCCCCGCCTCAAGCCTGATTCAGGGCCCGATTTACCGGCCGTTAGCCAAGACACCGATATTCTGGCGGCGAGGGAGCCGGAGAATTACGGGGCTGGAGCGGGCAGATGGCGGTAAAGACGGACCAGCGCGGCAACAGCCGGGTTGTTTTCGAACGCGGGATTCCGGCCCAGATGATGGGAATCGACGGCACCTGGCGGCGCGACTGCACCATGGAGGACGTCTCCGACAGCGGTGCCAAGCTGACCATCGACGGTTCGGTCGAAGGCCTGCACCTCAAGGAATTCTTTCTCCTGTTGTCGTCGACCGGGCTCGCCTATCGGCGCTGCGAGCTTGCCTGGGTCAATGGCGACCAGATCGGCGTCAATTTCCTCAAGGTGGGCGACAAGAAGAAAAAGGCGCGTTCCACAGCCGTTGGAGCGTGACGGCAACACCCGTCGTACAACCGTCACGGCGGCTGGCTAAGGCGGTCGAGATGCCGTGCGGCTGATCGAGCCTCGTGTTAGGGTTGCTGCGAAGGCGAAAGGTCTGAGAAAGCGAAGGATGCCCGTCAAACCGACCAAGGCCATGGTGCTCGCCGCAGGGTTTGGCCTGCGCATGCGTCCGCTGACGGACAAGATGCCGAAGCCGATGGTGCCGGTGGCCGGCCAACCGCTGCTCGACCACGTGCTCGACAAGCTCGGCAGGGCAGGCGTGACCGAGGCCGTGGTCAATGTCCATTACCTGCCGGACCAGATCATCAATCACACCGCATCGCGCCAGCATCCGCGCGTGATCATCTCCGACGAGCGCGACCAGGTGCTCGGCACCGGCGGCGGCGTGGTCAAGGCGCTGCCGCTGCTCGGCCACGCGCCGTTCTTCCACGTCAATTCCGACACGCTATGGATCGACGGTGTGCGCCCGAATCTTTCGCGGCTTGCCGAAACCTTCGACCCCGCGCGTATGGACATCCTGCTCCTGATGGCACCGACCGCGACCAGCATCGGCTATAGCGGCCGCGGCGATTACGGCATGCTGCCGGATGGCGCCCTGCGCAAGCGCAAGGAGAAGGAAGTCGTTCCGTTCGTCTATGCCGGCGCGGCGATCCTGTCGCCGTCGATCTTTGCCGAAGCGCCCGGGGGCGAATTCTCGCTGACGAGAATGTTCGATCGCGCCAACGAGCAGGAGCGGCTGTTCGGCCTTCGCCTCGACGGCGTCTGGATGCATGTCGGCACGCCTGATGCCGTGCATGCGGCAGAGGAGGCGTTTCTCGAGAGCGTGGTGTAGCCACTTCTGTCATTCCGGGGCGCGCGCAAGTGCGAACCCGGAATCTCGAGATTCCGGGTTCGATGCTCCGCATCGCCCCGGAATGACAACAGGAGAGTGGGGACGATTCCTCCCGCACCCATGACCATTCGACCTCGCCTGCTTATATTGCCTGATCCTTCGAATCAGGCAGTCCATGCGCGTTTTCAGCGTCCCCATCTCAGTTCCGTTCCTGCGCACGGTCGTCTCGGCCCTGCTCGACGGCCGGCTGGTCGAGGGCTTTCAGGCCCGCAATGAACCTGCGCGGCTGGCGGATGCCACGCTGTACCTGCCGACGCGACGCGCAATGCGCGTCGTCCGCGAGATCTTTCTCGACGAGATGAAGGCAGACGCCGTCGTGCTGCCGCGCATCGTCGCGCTCGGCGACATCGACGAGGACGAGCTCGCCTTCGCCGATGAAGGCGAGCAGTTCTCCGGCGCGACGCCGCTGGACATTCCGCCGCGGCTCGGCGAGCTCGAACGCCGGCTGACGCTGGCGCAGCTGGTCGCGGCCTGGGCCAAGGGCCCGGTGCTGTCCCCATTGGTCGTCGGCGGTCCTGCATCGACGCTTGCGCTGGCCGGAGATCTCGCGCGCCTGATCGACGACATGGTCACGCGCGGCGTCGACTGGAGCACGCTCGATGGGCTCGTGCCCGACAACCTCGATCGTTATTGGCAGCACTCGCTCGAGTTTCTGCGGATCGCGCGGATCGCCTGGCCCAGTCATCTCGCCGAGATCAACCGGATCGAGCCGGCGGCGCGGCGCGATCTCCTGATCGCGGCCGAAGCCCGGCGCCTGACCGCGCATCCGAACGGACCGGTGATCGCGGCGGGTTCGACCGGCTCGATGCCCGCCACCGCGAAATTCCTCCACGCGGTCGCATCGCTGCCGCATGGAGCGGTGGTGCTGCCGGGGCTCGACACCGATCTCGACGACGATGCCTGGCGCAGCATCGGCGGCGTGCGCGATGCGCTCGGCAAATTCGCGGAGCATCCGGCCTCAAACCATCCGCAATACGCCATGCATGCACTGCTGGATCGCTTCGGCATCAAGCGCAGCGATGTCGAGATTCTTCAGCCGCCGGCCAAAGGTGGCCGCGATCTGCTCGCCTCGGAATCGATGCGACCGTCGGCCAAGACGGAGGTCTGGCACGACCGGCTGAAGCAGCCTGATGTCGCCGCGAGGATCGCCGCCGGCATGACGAACCTTGCGGTCGTCGAAGCCCCCAACCCCGAGATGGAGGCGCTCGCCATCGCCATCGCCATGCGCGAGGCGCGCCATCTCGACAAATCGGCGGCGCTGGTGACGCCGGATCGCGCATTGGCGCGGCGGGTGATGGCGGCGCTCACCCGATGGGATCTCGCTTTCGATGATTCCGGCGGCGATGTGTTGATGGAAACGTCGGCCGGCGTCTTTGCTCGCCTCGCTGCGGAGGCCGCGACCAAGGGCCTGGAGCCGCCGACACTGTTGGCGATGCTGAAGCATCCGCTGTGCCGGCTCGGCCGCGCGCCCGGCGCATGGAAGGCGGCGATCGCGGGACTCGAGCTCGCGCTGTTGCGCGGCACGCGCCCACCCGCGGGCACCGCAGGCCTCCTGCGCGAATTCCGTCGCTTTGGCGAGGAGCTGGCAAAGCTGTGGCGCAGCGAGATGTCCGCGCTGCATAAGGCCGAGCCACGCGCGCGCCTCAAGGCGGAGGATCTTGATCGCATCCAGGCGCTCATCGAGGTCTTGCAGAAGGCGCTGGCGCCGGTCGAGAGCCTCCCCTCATCGAGATCATACGACTTCGCCGAGATTGCGCATCGGCATCGCGAGGTCATGATCGAGCTGTCCCGCGACGAGCAGGGGATTCCTTTCGCCTTCGAGGATCGCGATGGTCTCGCACTCGCGAATGCCTTCGACGACCTCCTGCGCGGGGGCACGACCAGCGGATTGATGGTGCCGCTGCCCGATTACCCCGACGTCTTCCAGACGGCGTTCAGCGACCGCGCGGTGCGCCGGCGCGACAGACCGGGCGCGCGCTTGCAGATCTACGGCCCGCTGGAATCCCGCCTGATGCAGGCCGACCGCATCATCGTCGGTGGCCTGATCGAAGGTGTCTGGCCGCCGGCCCCGCGCATCGATCCCTGGCTCAGCCGGCCGATGCGGCACGAACTGGGGCTCGACCTGCCGGAGCGCCGCATCGGCCTGTCCGCGCATGATTTCGCGCAGTTGCTCGGCGGCGACGAGGTGATCCTCACCCATTCCGGCAAGGCCGGCGGCGCACCGGCCGTGGCTTCGCGCTTCCTGCACCGGCTGGAAGCGGTGGCAGGCGACGACCTCTGGATGGCGGCCATTCGCGCCGGCGAGAAATACGTGCAGTTCGCCACCGCGCTGGACCAGCCCGCCAAGGTCGAGCCGATCAAGCAACCCGAGCCGCGGCCACCACGCGCAACGCGGCCGACAAGCATGTCGGTCACCGCGGTCGAGGACTGGCTGCGCGATCCCTACACGATCTACGCAAAGTTCATCTTGCGTCTCGCTGCGCTCGATCCTGTCGACATGCCGCTCTCGGCCGCCGATCGCGGTTCCGCCATCCACGAGGCTCTTGGCGAGTTCACCAAGACTTATGCCGGGCGTTTGCCCGACGATCCCGCCCGTGTGCTGCGCGCCATCGGCGAGAAGCACTTTATGCCGCTGATGGAGCGCCCCGAGGCACGGGCGCTATGGTGGCCGCGCTTCCAGCGCATCGCGCGCTGGTTCGGCGAATGGGAGACCGCGCGGCGCGATGCGATCGAGACCATCGCGGCTGAGACACGCGGCGAGATCTCGATCGCGCTCGACAATAACCGCAGCTTCCGCCTTTCTGCCGTCGCCGACCGCATCGAGCGGCGGAAGGGTGGCTCCTATGCCATCCTCGACTACAAAACCGGACAGCCACCAAGCGACAAGCAGGTTCGCGTGGGGCTGTCGCCGCAATTGACGTTGGAGGCTGCAATCCTGCGCGAAGGCGGTTTCCCTGATATCGACGCCGGTTCATCGGTAAGTCAGCTCGTCTATGTCCGTCTCAGCGGCAACAATCCGCCGGGCGAAGAGCGGATCGTCCAGCTCAAGATAAATAAAGGTGACGAACCGATCCCCCCGGATACGGCCGCCGCCGAAGCGCGGGCCAAGCTGGAAGCGCTGGTCCGCGCCT
This sequence comes from Bradyrhizobium sp. Leaf396, assembly GCF_001424605.1. Lineage (NCBI taxonomy): Bacteria > Pseudomonadati > Pseudomonadota > Alphaproteobacteria > Hyphomicrobiales > Nitrobacteraceae > Bradyrhizobium > Bradyrhizobium sp. Leaf396. The sequence continues at coordinate 13,528 of NZ_LMQJ01000002.1, read as the reverse complement.
TCGAGGACGAGAGCCAACCCTATACCTCGCTGAACCTGCCGATGTGGGCGAACCGCTACGGCACCTATGACGACCTCGCCCGCATCAAGGAATGGTCGGCGGCCGGCGGATTGGGGATCGAGGAATGGTGAAGGCGCCCCGACCCATCCCGGACGAGGTGCGCGCGCGGCAGGCGCGCGCGTCGGATCCGACCGCCTCGGCTTTCGTGTCGGCCAATGCCGGCTCGGGCAAGACCCATGTGCTGGTGCAGCGCGTGATCCGCCTGCTGCTGTCGGGCGTCCCGCCGGAAAAGATCCTCTGCATCACCTTCACCAAGGCCGCCGCCGCCAACATGGCCGAGCGCGTGTTCACCACGCTCGGGCATTGGGTGACGCTGGACGATTCCGCGCTCGATGCGGCAATCCGAGCCGTCGGCATCCCCCACCCGAGCGCAAAACTGCGGCGCGATGCGCGAAAGCTGTTCGCCTGCGCGCTGGAGACGCCGGGCGGGCTGAAGGTGCAGACCATCCACGCCCTGTGCACGCGCCTGCTCCAGCAATTTCCGTTCGAGGCCAACGTGCCGGCGCGCTTTGCCGTGATCGACGAACGCGACCAGACCGACATGATGGAACGCGCCAATCTGAAGGTGCTGCTGGAGGCCGCACGCGCCCCTGATAGCGTCACCGGCCGCGCGCTGCTGACGGCGATGGCGAGCGCCGCGGATGTCACCTTCAAGGAGGTCGTGCGGGAAGCGTGTCTCAGCCGCGATCATTTCATGGCCTGGACCGACGAGGCTGGTAACGCAGAGGCCGCGGCGGCGCAAATGGCAGCCGTCCTGGGTGCCGACAGCGGCGATCGCATCGAGGACGTCGAGACAGAGATTCTCGACGGCCCGTTCCTGCCCCGATCGCGCTGGGACGACATCGCCGCTGCGCTGGAAGACGGCAGCAAGTCGGACAATGACCAGGCTGCCCGGCTGCGCGAGGCAAAGGTCTTTTCCGGCAGCGCTCAGGTCGATGCCTATCTCTGCGTCTTCCTCACCGACGAGAAACTCCCGCGCAAAGCGGTGCTGACGAAGAAGCTTTGCGACCACAACCCGTCCGTCGCGCGCCTGTTCGAAGCGGAAGTCCAGCGCCTTGCAGGATTGATCGAGAAGCGCCGCGCGGTAACCATGCGCGACCGTACCGCGGCCCTGCTGCATATCGCGACCGCCGCTGCCGCGAACTACCGCCGCGAGAAGCAGGAGCGCGGGCTGCTCGACTATGACGATCTGATCGACAAGACGCTGGCGATGCTGAACCGCGTCGCCTCGGGCTGGGTGCATTACAAGCTCGATCGCGGCGTCGACCACGTCCTGATCGACGAAGCCCAGGATACGAGCCCGCGGCAATGGGACATCGTGGCGCACATCATCTCGGAGTTCACGGCCGGCGAAGGCGCGCGCGAGGGGTTGAACCGCACCATCTTCGCGGTCGGCGATGAGAAGCAGTCGATCTTCTCGTTCCAGGGCGCCGCGCCCCACGAATTCGACGCGCGACGGCGCGAGCTGCATCGCAGGTTCACGGCGGCCGGGCTAAAATTCGATCCGGTCGCCTTCACCTATTCGTTCCGTTCGGGCGCGACGATCCTGCATTCAGTGGATCACGTCTTCCGCGATCCCCAGATCTACAAGAGCATCCATTCGGTCGACATCGGCCATCCCCTGCACAATGCGCTAGCCGATGCAGGGCCGAGCGTGATCGAGCTGTGGGATCTCGCAGAGGCCGATGAGAGGCAGGACATCGAGGGCTGGCGCGCGCCGTTCGACGGCGTCGCGGTCACCAGCCCTGAAGTCAAGCTCGCGCGCCGCATCATGACCGAGATCAAGCGGCTGGTCGAGAGCGGCACGCTGACGGGACACGAAGGCGAGCGCCGCCCGCTGCGCTATGGCGATATGCTGATCCTGGTGCGTCGGCGCGGCAACGCCTTCGACGCCGTGATCCAGGCGTTGAAGCATGCTGGCGTTCCGGTCGCGGGCGCCGACCGCCTCAAGCTCACCGAGCATATCGCCATCATCGACCTGATGAACCTCGCCGACGCGCTGCTGTTGCCTCAGGACGACCTCGCGCTCGCGGTTGCGCTGAAGAGCCCGCTGTTCGGGCTCGACGACGACGACCTGTTCACGCTGGCCTGGGACCGCAAAGGCTCGCTGCGCCGCGCGCTCGGCGAACATGCGGGCACAAGCGAGAAGTTCGCCGCGGCGTTGCGGCGCCTGGAAGCCTGCGAGATCCGTGCCCGCGAGGAGACGCCGTTCGCGTTCTATGCATGGTTGCTCGGCGGGGACGGCGGGCGCGCGCGCATCCTGCGCCGGCTCGGGCACGAGGCCAATGATGCGCTCGACGAATTCCTGGAGCTCGCGCTGAACTACGAGCGCAAGGCGCCGGCCTCACTGCAGGGCTTCATGGCCTGGCTGCGCTCGGCCGACACCGAGGTGAAGCGCGACATGGAGATCTCGCGCGACGAGGTGCGGGTGATGACCGTGCACGGCGCCAAGGGCCTGGAGGCGTCCGTCGTGTTCATGGTCGACACCACATCCTCGCCCGCGGATTCGCAGCGGCTGCGCCTGATCCACGTGCCGCGCGGCAATGGCGGCAAGGTCGTGGTCTGGGCCGGGCGCAAGGCCGATGATCCCAAGCCGGTCGCCGAGGCGCGCAAGGCGATGCTCGAGGAGACCGAGGACGAATACCGCCGCCTGCTCTATGTCGCGATGACGCGCGCGGCCGACCGGCTGATCGTCGGCGGCTGCATGCCCGGCAACATGAAGACGGTCCGCAAGCTGAGCTGGTACGATCTCGTCAACACCGGGCTCGCCGGCTCGGGACTGGACAAGCAGGTCATCGAGACGCCGCTGGGCAAGGCGACCCGATTCGCCCGGCCGGAGGATGTCGCAGCGCTGGGCACGCCCGCGCCATCAATGCACCAGACCATCGCGTTGCCGGACTGGCTGCGGACAACGGCTCCGCGCGAGACCATCGACGATGATCCCGTGCGCCCCTCGGGCCAGTCCGCCGAGGAAGGCCGCAGCGTGAGATCAGGCGAATCAATCCAGTCGCGCGCACTGGCGCTGCAGCGCGGCACATTGGTGCATCGGCTGCTGCAATCCCTGCCCGACATCGCCGTCGCGCGCCGGCGCGAGGCCGCGCTCGGCTTCATGGCCCGCAACGCCTCGGACTGGCCGGAGGCCGACCGCACCGCGCTGGCCGACAAGGTGCTCGCCTTGATCGCTGAACCGCGTTTCGCCGCAGTCTTCGGCCCCGGCAGCCGGGCGGAGGTCGCCATCGCGGGCAGGCTGGAGCGACCGGGTCGCCCCCCGGCCTTGGTATCGGGGCAGATCGACCGGCTGGTCGTTCGCTCCGATGAGGTGCTGATCGTCGACTTCAAGACCAACCAGGCGGCTCCAAGGAGCGCCGCCGAGGCGCCGCCGGCCTACGTCCGCCAGCTTGCGCTGTACCGGGCGGTGCTGTCGCAGCTTTATCCCCAAACCCCGATCAGGGCCGTTCTGCTCTGGACCGAGGCCCTTGAATACATGGAGATTTCGGCCCCCGCGCTGGACGCGGCGCTGGCATCCCTTCATCTCGGCGTGAGCCTCCTTGACCCGGCAAGAGGCCGTTCATAGGTTGGATCCATGATCCCGGGCGCGATTCCAGGTCGCGCCGCTTCTTTCAACCGAGTGAGGTACTCCCAATGGCCGTTGGCAAGGTTTCCGACGCGGATTTCGAAACCGAAGTGCTCAAGGCGAACGGCCCCGTGGTCGTCGATTTCTGGGCCGAATGGTGCGGCCCCTGCCGCATGATCGCGCCCGCCCTCGATGAGATCGCCGGCGCTATGGGCGACAAGGTGAAGATCGTCAAGCTCAACGTCGATGAGAGCCCGAAGACCGCGTCCAAGTACGGCGTGATGTCGATCCCGACCCTGATGATCTTCAAGGGCGGCGAGATGGCCTCCCGCCAGGTGGGCGCTGCGCCGAAGGCGAAGCTGCAGCAGTGGATCACCTCCGCGGTCTGATCCACCTCGAAGATTATTTTCGAAACGGCCGGCCAAAGCCGGCCGTTTTGCGTTGATGGGGCGTATTCAGCGTATGACGAGTCCCGCCCTTGCCAGCCCCACCCGCGAAGCGCGCCCGAAGATCGGCCTCTCTCGTTGCGATGGAGGCGCGCTCGGTCGATGAAATCCCGCGCGGCAAGGAATGGCAGTACGAGCCGAAATGGGATGGCTTCCGCTGCCTGCTGTCGCGCAACGGCGGCAACGTCGATCTGCGCTCGAAGTCGGGCGAGGACCTCGCACGCTACTTCCCGGAAGTCGTCGCCGCCGCCTCAGGGCTGAAGGCGGACCACTTCACGCTCGACGGCGAGCTCGTGGTGCCGCACGGCAAAAGCTTTTCCTTCGACGCGCTGCTGCAGCGGATTCATCCGGCTGCGAGCCGCGTGAAGAGGCTCTCGGTGGAGACGCCGGCGCTCTATCTCGCCTTCGATCTGCTCGCGACGGCCCGCGACAAAGGGCTGGCTGAGAAGACGCTGCGCGAGCGACGGCCGGCCCTGGACGCTTTTGCGGAATCCTACCTCAAGGACAGCATTTTCCGGCTGTCTCCCGCGACAGCGAGTTACGCCACCGCCAGGAAATGGCTGGCACAATCCGGCGGCGGCTCCGATGGAATCATCGCCAAGCGCACCGACCTGCCCTACCAGGCGGGAAATCGCGACGGGATGCAGAAGATCAAGAAATTCCGCAGCGCCGATTGCGTCATTGGCGGCTTCCGCTACGCCACGAACAGGATCGCCGGACGCAAGGTGGTCGGCTCCCTGCTGCTCGGGCTCTACGACGATGGCGGCTTGCTGCACCATGTCGGCTTTACCTCGGCCATCAAGGCGGAGGCGAAACCAGCCCTGACCGACCGGCTCGAAGCGTTGATCGGCGAGCCCGGGTTCACCGGCAACGCGCCGGGCGGACCAAGCCGCTGGTCGACCGAGCGCTCGGCGAAATGGTGCCCGCTGAAGCCGAAGCTCGTGCTCGAGGTCTGCTACGACCATTTCAGCGGCGAGCGGTTTCGCCACGGCACCTCGATCCTGCGCTGGCGTCCCGACAAGGCGCCGCGACAATGCACGTTCGAGCAGCTGAAGCAGAAGGTGGCCGATCCGATGAAGCTGTTGAAGCGTCCGTAGTGAACAGCTACTTGATCCATCCCGTCGCCAGCGCGTTCGCCAATTCCGGCTGGCCGTTGCGACGCGCCAGCGCGGCCATCGCCTCGTGATCATACACGATATGGCGGAACGTCACCTGCCAGGCTGCATCGACAAGTTCGAGGACCGCATAGCGGGCGTGCGGCGTGCCGGCTTCGACGACATGCGGGAATGGATGCTTGTCGCGAAAACCGGGACTGCCAACGCTGCCGGGATTGACGATCACGCGGCCGTCGCGCAGGCGGACGGCGCGGGCGAGATGGGTGTGGGCGCAGAGGATGAGCGACTGCGTGATCCCTCCCGCAAACTGCTCGATGCGATCGAGCGGCGACAGCGCCACCGCGCCGTCGGGATGCACAGTGTCGAGCCAATAGACCTCATCGTTCTCGGGTGTCGCGTGGCAGAGAAACACCCGATCGCGGAACACGCGTGTCATCGGCTGCGCGCGCAGCCAGTCGAGCTGCGCGGCGTCGAGCGCTGCATGGGCGGGACGATCCCACGAGCCCATCTTTTCCGGAACGCGGTCGATCAGATAGCGATCGTGATTGCCGAGCACGTGCACGGCGTCGAGCTGCATGAGGACCTCGATGGTTCGCCGCGCATCGAGCGGACCGCTCAGCATGTCTCCGAGGTTGACGATATCGCTGATGCCCTGAGCACGGATGTCCGCGAGGACAGATTCCAGAGCGAGGTAGTTTCCGTGGATGTCGGCAATCGCAGCAAAACGCATGGGCACGCACCGTACCCCCGGATGGAGCGCAGCGCAGTCCGGGATTTTGACAGTCGTGGAAAGATACCCGGATTGCGCTGCGCTCCATCCGGGCTGCGCAGGCTCATGCAGGAGGCGTGCCGTTGATCGCAAGCACGTGGCCGGCGAGATATAGCGAGCCGGTGATCAGGATGCGCGGCGGCGCCTCGTAGGCGAGCTTTGCCAATGCACGCAGGGCCGCTTCGATTCCCGGCGCGGGCTCCACGCGCATGCCGAGGCTGCGCGCGGCATCCGCCAGACGGTCGACCGGCATCGCGTTTTCGGTATCGGGAATCGGCACTGCGATGATGTGACGGGTGAGGCCGGCGAAGTTGGCCAGAAAGCCCTTCGCGTCCTTGTTGGCCATCATGCCCGCGATGACCACCAGCGGCCGCGACACCCGCTCTTCGAGATCGCCGAGCGCCGCCGCCGCGACGCGCCCGCCCTCGGCATTGTGGCCGCCGTCGAGCCAGATCTCCGAGCCCTGCGGGCCCCAGGACAGCAGCTCGCCGGAGGCGAGGCGCTGCATCCGCGCCGGCCATTCGGCGCCGACGATGCCGGCCTCGAACGCTGCGTGGTTGACCTTGAAGCCCGGAACGGCACGCAGCGTTGCGATGGCAAGGCCGGCATTGGCGAATTGGTGACGGCCGAACAGGCGCGGCGCCGGCAGATCCATCAAGCCGCGATCGTCGGAATAAACCAGACGCCCGCGCTCGACGTTGACGTGCCAGCTCTCGTTTGCGGCGAACAGCGGCGCGCGCATGCGCTTCGCCTGCGCCTCGATCACTTCCATTGCCTCCGGCATCTGCTCGGCGCAAACCACGGGGACGCCGCGCTTGATGATCGCGGCCTTCTCGCCCGCGATCGATGCGAGCGTATCGCCGAGGAAGTCCATGTGGTCCATGCTGACGGGCGTGATCACGCAGGCGGCCGGTGCATCGATCACGTTGGTCGAATCGAGCCGGCCGCCGAGGCCGACTTCGAGCAGCACCACGTCTGCCGGGTTCTGCGCGAACAGCAGGAAAGCGGCGGCCGTCTTCAACTCGAACAATGTCGCAGGCTCGCCGGCATTGACCCGTTCGACCTCTTCCAGCGCGACGCGCAGCGCCTCGTCGTCGACGAGCACACCGCCGCCCACGCGGCCGAGCCGGAAGCATTCGTTGATGCGGACGAGATAGGGCGAGGTATAGGCGTGGACGCGCAGGCCAGCCGCCTCCAGCGTCGCGCGCAGATAGGCGAGCGTCGAGCCCTTGCCGTTGGTGCCGGCGATATGGATCACCGGCGGCAGCTGACGTTCGGGGTGGCCGAGCCGCTCCAGCAGGCGGTGCATCCGCTCGAGCCCGAGATCGATGCGTTTCTGATGCAGGGCAGACAGCCGCGCGATCAATTCGTGAAGCGGTGTCTTTCCGCTGTCAGCGGACGCGTTCACGCGTGCGGCGCAGCCGGCGCCGTCTCGGCAGCCGATACGATCTGCGCCGGGCTAGCGACCGGCTGCACCGGCTTCGATGCGCTGTCCTGCGCCGGCGCCTTGGTCAGCAGGCGGCATAGCCGCGCCAGGGTGGGGCGCAATTCGTGCCGATGCACGACCATGTCGACCATGCCGTGCTCCTTCAGGTACTCGGCGCGCTGGAAACCCTCGGGCAACTTCTCGCGGATGGTCTGCTCGATCACGCGGGCACCGGCAAAGCCGATCAGCGCGCCGGGCTCGGCGATCTGCACATCGCCGAGCATCGCGTAGGATGCGGTGACGCCACCGGTGGTCGGATTGGTCAGCACGACGATGTAGGGCAGCTTTGCCTCTCGCAGCATCTGCACCGCCACCGTGGTGCGCGGCATTTGCATCAGCGACAGGATGCCCTCCTGCATGCGCGCGCCGCCAGATGCAGCGAACATGATGAAGGGCGACTTCTTCTCGACCGCGAGCTCCATTCCGCGCACGATCGCTTCGCCCGCGGCCATGCCGAGCGAACCGCCCATGAAGTCGAAGTCCTGCGCGGCGACGACGACCGCTGCGCCTTCGAGCTTGCCGTAGCCGATCTTGACCGCATCGTTGAGATTGGTGCGCGCCCGCGCATCCTTGATGCGGTCGACATACTTCTTCTCGTCACGGAACTTGAGCGGATCGGGCGTGACCTCAGGCAGCGCAACATCGAACCAGGTCTCGTTGTCGAAGATCGACTTCAACCGCGCCACCGCGCCCATGCGCATGTGGTAGTTCGAGCCGGGAATGACGAACTGGTTGGCCTCGACGTCCTTGTAGAACACGAGCTGTCCGGAATCCGGGCACTTGATCCACAGGTTCTCCGGCGTCTCCCGCCGCAGCATGTTGCGGATCTTCGGCCGGACCACGTTGGTAAGCCAGTTCATGGTTTGCTCCGATGTGCGAACCCGCCTCGCGGATCGCCTGAAGGGATATATGGCGGCCGGGCCGCTGCCCGGCAAGCCGCCGTGTCGCCCGCCTCAAGAGCGGAATTATGGCCTATTCCGCCGCCTGTTGCGCGCCCTTGACGCCCTGGGCCAGGGCCGCGGTCAATTCCGCGACCGCGTTTACGGTTCTTGCGGTTGCCCGTCCTTCGGCGTCGAGGCTGTTCTTGAGCGCATCGACGAGCGCGGTGCCGACCACCGCGCCGTTGGCATGCGAGGCAATAGCGCGCGCCGTCTCCGGCGTGCGGATGCCGAAGCCGACGCACACGGGCAGCCTGGTATGTCGCTTGATGCGGGCCACGGCCTCACTGACAGCGGTGGAGTCCGCGGCTGCCGCTCCGGTGATGCCGGTGATCGAGACGTAGTAGACGAACCCCGAGGTGTTGGCGAGCACGGCCGGCAGGCGCTTGTCGTCGGTCGTCGGCGTCGCCAGGCGGATGAAGTTGAGGCCGGCCTTCAGCGCGGGCAGGCAGAGTTCGTCGTCCTCCTCCGGCGGCAGATCGACGATGATGAGACCGTCGACACCAGCGCTCTTCGCATCGACCAGGAACTTGTCGACGCCGTAGATGTAGATCGGGTTGTAATAGCCCATCAGCACGATTGGCGTCGCGTTGTCGTCCTTGCGGAAGCCGCGCACGAGCTCGAGCGTCTTCTTCAGCGTCATGCCGGCCTTGAGCGCGCGCAGACCGGCGGCCTGGATCGACGGGCCATCGGCCATCGGGTCGGTGAAAGGCATGCCGATCTCGATCACGTCCGCGCCGGACTTCGGCAGCGCCTTGATGATCTCGAGCGAGGTCGCCGGATCCGGATCGCCGGCCATCAGGAAGGTCACGAAGGCGGGGCGGCCTTGCTTGGCAAGCTCGGCAAAACGGGTGTCAATACGCGTGGTCACTTCTTGCCCCTCAGGATGTCGCCGACTTGCGGGACGTCCTTGTCGCCGCGGCCGGAGAGGTTGACGACCATCAGGTGATCCCTGGGCCGCTTCGGCGCGAGCTCCACCACCTTGGCGATCGCGTGCGCGGGCTCGAGCGCGGGGATGATGCCTTCGAGCTTCGACAGCAGTTGGAATGCGGCGAGCGCTTCGTCATCGGTCGCGGAGAGATAGGTCACGCGGCCGACCTCGTGCAGCCAGGAATGCTCGGGCCCGATACCGGGATAGTCGAGGCCGGCCGAGATCGAATGCGCGTCCTGGATCTGGCCGTCGGCATCCATCAAGAGATACGTACGGTTGCCGTGCAGCACGCCCGGACGGCCACCTGCGATCGAGGCCGCGTGAAGCTGCGTCAGCCCGTGGCCCGCGGCCTCGACGCCGAAGATCTCGACGGCGGGGTCGTCGAGGAACGGATGAAACAAGCCCATGGCATTCGAACCGCCGCCGATGCAGGCGATCAGCGAATCCGGCAGGCGTCCCTCGATCTCCTGCATCTGCGCCTTGGTCTCGTTACCTATGATCGACTGGAAGTCGCGCACCAGCGCCGGATAGGGGTGGGGACCGGCCACCGTGCCGATGCAATAGAACGTGTTGTGCACGTTGGTGACCCAGTCGCGCAGTGCCTCGTTCATGGCGTCCTTGAGCGTGCGCGTGCCCGACTGGACCGGCATCACCTTGGCGCCCAGCATCTCCATGCGGATGACGTTGGGCTGCTGCCGCTCGACGTCGACGGCGCCCATATAGACCACGCATTCGAGGCCGAAGCGCGCGCACAGTGTCGCCGTGGCGACACCGTGCTGGCCGGCGCCGGTCTCGGCGATGATGCGCTTCTTGCCCATGCGCCGCGCCAGCATGATCTGGCCGAGCACGTTATTCACCTTGTGCGAGCCGGTGTGGTTGAGCTCTTCGCGCTTGAGGTAGATCTTGGCGCCGCCGAGATGCTCGGTGAGACGCTCGGCGAAATAGAGCGGCGAGGGGCGGCCGACATAGTTCTTGAGGTAGCCGTTCATCTCGGCCTGGAATGCCGGGTCAGCCTTTGCTTCGCTGTAGGCTTTCTCCAGATCGAGGATCAGCGGCATCAGGGTTTCGGCGACGAAGCGGCCGCCGAAAATGCCGAAATGGCCGCGCTCGTCCGGGCCACTGCGATAGGAGTTTGGTTTGGCGATGTTCATCGGGCGCTCGATTCTTGACTTGCATCTTGGCTTGCGCGCGCGGCGCGGATGAAGGCCTTGATCATCTCGGGGTCCTTGACGCCGGGGGCGCTCTCGACCCCCGAAGAGACATCGACGCCGCGGGCGCGGGTAACGCGCAGGGCCTCGGCGAGGTTGTCAGCGCGCAATCCGCCAGAGACCATGTAGGGCAATTTGAGATCGAGCTTTTCCAGGAGGTGCCAGTCGAACGGCTCCCCCAGCCCGCCGGGGCGCGTCGCATCCTTCGGCGCGCGCGCATCGAACAGGATGCGGTCGGCGACCGCGGCATAGCCCGGCAGCACGGCGAGATCGGCTGCTGTCGCAACCGGGACCACCTTCATCACCGGGCGGCCGAACCGCTGCTTGATGTCACGCAGCCGCGCCACGCTCTCCTTGCCGTGGAGCTGGAGAACATCTGGCGACAACGCGTCCATGATGTTGTCGAGCGTCGCATCGTCGGCATCGACGGTAAGCGCCACCTTTAGCGCGCGCCCTTTCACCTGGCGGCCGAGCTCACGGCCGAGTTCCAGGGAGAGATGCCGCGGCGACGGTGGAAAGAACACGAGCCCCACCATGTCGGCGCCCGCGTCGAGCGCGACGTCGAGCGTCTCGCGTGTCGACAGGCCACAGATTTTGACGAGCAGGGACATGGTCACAAAGCAAATGGAGGCCGCAGGTCAGCGGCCGGAAATCGGGCTTTCGGTTGCGGCCGCTTCTACAACGTCGCGCGCTGCTTGTCTCGCCCGATGGGCCCGTACAGGCCCACCCCCGAGGGAACGGGAAGGCGCTCGGAGTCGGGCTTCGCTGCGGTCGCCTGGGCACGCAGCCCGGCCAGTTCGGCCCGGGCCGCCCGAGCCTCCGCATCATTCCGCCGTGCCGCGCGCCGCCAGCGCCGCTGGCCGAACCAGACGGCAGAGCCTCCCGCGAAGACCCCAATGGCCGCCACCAGGATCAGCAGCAGGAACAGCGGCAACGTGATCGACAGTGACGGATCTTCGGAAATGAAGGGGTCGAAAGAAACCGTAACGAAATGCCGGTTGGCGACCGCGAACGCCACCAGGATCACGCCCAGCGGAATCACGATCAGCGCGGTCAGGAACTTTCGCATCTCGCTTCGCTCGCCTACATCAAGCTCGCCGCCGCATCATGCGCGACCGCGGGAAACCCAGAGGCCGTCGCTGGAGCATGATCCGCAAAGGTGCGCAGCAGTTTTCCATGCTCAAACATGAACTAAAGCGCGAACATGGCGCTTTAGTCGGCCGCCCCCGGATCCGGATGGCCGCGGTTCAGCCGCTCTCGCATTTCCTTTCCGGTCTTGAAGAACGGAACGCTCTTCTGATCGACCGGAACGTGAGCGCCCGTGCGTGGATTGCGCCCTGCACGAGCTGGGCGATGCTTGACCGAGAAGGCACCGAAGCCACGCAGCTCGACGCGATCACCGCGTGCGAGGGCCGCTACGATCTCTTCGAGAATCGCATTCACAATGTTCTCGACATCCCGCTGGTACAGATGCGGGTTGTGCTCGGCGATACGCTGAACAAGTTCGGATTTGATCATCGAGAGATAGGACCCGGAAGCGTGCGGATGACCATTTCCGTGAAAATACCTTGATCTGTCAAGACGCTAAATCAAGGCTGAGTGTCGTGAAAATGCGTGACAAATGCCGAAAAAGCGGGCTGCCCCGGCACGCGTCAGACGGGAAAAATCTCCGAAACTCGCCTGCCGCCGGTCAGTTTGACGCAGCCGGCTGCCACAGCGCCAGCATTCCATCCATTCCGAGGCGATCGACCGCCTGTACGAGGCCGGTTTGCCCGATTTGATGCGCAATCGAACCCAAACCGATCGCTTCCAGCATTACGGCGGCGGCCGTCTTGAGGAACGGCAGGTCGCCAAAACGCGGCTGGAGCTTGTAATCGCGCACCGGAAGCCCCTTCTTGACGCCCTTGTGCTCGACCAGCCAGGTCACCGCCGTCTTCTCGTCGCCGATCTGGTCGATCAGCTTGAGATCGATCGCCTGGCGCCCGGTGAAGACGCGTCCATCAGCGACTTTTTCCAGCTGCGTGTCATCCATGCCACGCCGCTCCTTCACCATTCCCTTGAACCAGGCGTAGGAATCCTTGACCAGCGCGTCGAGCGCGGCCCGCGCCTCGGGACTGGTCGGCTCGAATCCGTTGGGCGCAGCCTTCAGCGGCGAGGACTTCACCTCCTCGACCTTGACGCCGATGGTCTTCAGGAGCTCGGAAACATTCGGATATTGGAACAGGACGCCGATCGAGCCGACCAGCGAACTCTGCTGCGCGATGATATGGTCGCTCGCGATCGCCGTGATGTAGCCCCCGGAGGCGGCCAAGCCCTCCACCACCACGACGAGCGGCTTCTTCGCCTTCAGCCGGACGAGCGAGTCGTAGAGCTGCTCGGAGCCGGCGGTGGTGCCGCCCGGCGAGTTGATATGAACGATGACGGCGGCAGCTTGGGAATTCTCGAGGCGCTCCAGCGCCTGCGTGCGATCGGAATCGCTCCGGATCAATCCATCGATATGAACGCGCGCGATCGAGCCGACGGACGCGAAGGTGCCGCGCGCACCCGGTGTCGCGATCAGCGCAAAGCTTGCAATCGCCGCAACCGCGATCAGCGCAGCCATCACGCGCCAGAACGTCAGCTTGCGGCGGATCCTGCGGCGATCGACGATGATGTCCGAATCGAGCGACATCGGAATATCTCCAAATGAAAGGCTGGGCGCGTTGTGCCGTCACAGCGTGACCATTGGCTTATCTGGATACATCAATTGCGGCGCAATTTGAACAAAACAAGACCTGCGACTGCGTAGCCCGGATGGAGCGCAGCGCAATCCGGGATTCGTGCCACGCTTGGAGCGGCCCCGGATTTTCGCTGCGCTCCATCCGGGCTCCGAGAACGACGAGCACAACAAAAAGCCCCGGCTTGCCAGGCTGTGTGGAAACGATTGGAGGCTCCGGGTAACCGGGGCCTCTTTTGCTTCAGGTGCTTTCAGGCTGCGGCGGTTTTGATGTTGATGGCGCGG